>JAGHCH010000103.1 GCA_021160575.1 Thermoproteota archaeon
AGCATAGCCACCGTGAAAGATGCTCTAGACTACGTCGGCAACAGGGTGGCAATTGGGCAAACTAAGGAGTACCGAATTAGAAGAGCTGAACAAGGCATAGACAAGTATCTTCTCCCGCATCTAGGCATGACCCCGGAGGATAGGCGGAGGAAAGCTTACTTCTTAGGGCAGATGGCCGAGCGCCTCCTAGAGCTGGTGCTTGGTAGAAGGAAGCCGGATGACAAGGATCACTACGCCAACAAGAGGCTAAAGCTAGCTGGCGATCTTTTGGCGAGCCTCTTCAGAGTTGCCTTCAAGAGCTTCGCTAAGGATCTCCGCTACCAAGTTGAGAGGGCTAGGAGTCGCAGCCGCAAGGTCCCCCTAGCGACGCTAGTTAGAGCTGATATCATTACCGAGAGGCTTCGCCATGCCCTCGCCACTGGCAACTGGGTTGGAGGCAAGGCCGGAGTAAGCCAGCTGCTTGACAGGACGAATAGGGTTTCCATGCTCAGCCACCTGCGAAGAGTAGTCTCCCCTCTAAGTAGGAGTCAGCCTCACTTCGAGGCTAGAGATCTCCACCCCACTCAGTGGGGTAAGCTTTGCCCCAATGAAACACCTGAAGGCCCCAACTGCGGGCTTGTCAAGAACTTAGCCCTCATGGCCTACATCTCAGTTGGCATAGATGAGAGGGAAATTGAGCAGAAGCTCTATGAGCTAGATGTCGAGCCCATAGAGGATGCTAGGCGGCATGGCATAAAGGGAGCTAAGGTGTTCTTGAATGGAAGACTAATAGGTGTTCACCAGCACCCCGCCCTTTTGGTAGCGAAGATAAGGAAGATGAGGAGGGCTGGCAGGCTCAGCGATGAGGTGAATGTTGCCTACTACAAGACGGAGTTCTACGAGGAAGTCTATGTGAACTGCGATGCTGGGAGGGTGAGGCGCCCTCTCCTCATAGTTGAGAATGGCGCTCTGAAGCTGGAGCCAGAGCACGTTGAGAAGGTGAGGAGCGGGGAGTGGACTTGGAGCGACCTTGTGAAGAACGGGATCATCGAGTACTTGGATGCAGAGGAAGAGGAGAACGCCTACATTGCTCTCAACCCCGAGGAGTTGACTCCAGAGCACACCCACATGGAGATTGCCCCTGCAGCCATCCTAGGTATCTGCGCTGCTCTCATACCTTACCCTGAGGCCAACCAATCTCCACGCAACACCTATGGCGCTGGAATGGCTAAGCAAGCACTAGGCTTCCCAGCAGCTAACTTCTTCATCCGCATGGATTCAAGAGGGCATCTTCTCCACTATCCGCAAAGGCCTCTTGTCACAACCAAGGGAGTGAAAGCCATAGAGTACGATGCTCGTCCAGCCGGACAGAACATGGTTGTAGCAGTCCTCTCCTTTACTGGCTACAACATAGAGGACGCCATAATCATGAATAAATCAGCGATAGATAGGGGGCTCGCTCGCTCAACCTTCTTCCGCTGCTACGAGGCTGAAGAACGGAAGCATCCAGGAGGAGAGGAGGATCGCATTGAGGTTCCCTCCCCCGAAGTGAAAGGCTACCGCACGCAAGAAGTCTATCACCTTCTCGGCGAAGATGGCATAGTGGAGCCGGAGTTCTTCGTGAGGGGAGGAGATGTTCTCATAGGGAGGACCAGCCCGCCAAGATTTCTTGAGGAGTATAGAGAGTTCGGCGTCTCTGGAACCACTCGCAGAGAGACCTCTGTAAGCTTGAGACCCAACGAGACTGGCATAGTCGACATGGTTATGCTAACCAAGACCTCAGATGGCAACAAGCTTGTGAAGGTAAGGGTTCGCAGCGAGAGAATTCCTGAGCTAGGCGACAAGTTCGCCTCACGCCATGGGCAGAAGGGCGTTGTGGGAATGTTAGTTCCACAGGAAGATATGCCTTTCACGGAAAGCGGCATAGTACCAGACCTCATAATTAATCCACATGCTATTCCATCGAGAATGACCGTCGGGCAGCTCCTCGAGATCCTAGCCGGAAAGGTTGCTTCCCTCGCTGGAAGAGAAATCGATGGAACGGCTTTCAGCGGCGAGCCCATAGAGACCGTGAGGAGGATCCTACTTGAAGCCGGCTTCAAGCCATCTGGCAAGGAGATCATGTACGACGGCAGAACTGGGAGAATGCTTGAAGCCGAAGTCTTCATAGGCGTAGCCTACTACCAGAAGCTTCACCACATGGTATCCGACAAGGTCCATGCCAGAGCTAGAGGTCCAGTACAGATCCTCACCCGCCAGCCCACCGAGGGCAGAGCTAGAGAGGGAGGCTTAAGATTTGGAGAGATGGAGAGAGACTGTCTAATAGGTCATGGCGCAGCCCTCCTCCTCAAGGAGAGACTCCTTGACGAATCTGATAGAACCACAATCTACGTCTGCGAGAACTGCGGCTTCATCGCCTATTATGACCGCACCAAAGACCGCTACTACTGTCATCTCTGCGGAGAGAAAGGCAAGGTGAGCCCGGTAGTGGTCTCCTATGCCTTCAAGCTCCTCCTTCAAGAGTTGATGAGCCTCTGCATCTCGCCAAGACTACAGCTGAGTGAGAGGGTGTAGAACCATGTCGTTCGCTGAGCTAGCTAAAACCATCAAGTCCATCAAGTTCGGCGTCCTCTCACCAGATGAGATTAGAAAGATGTCCGTCGCAGTGATCACCACCGCTGACACCTACGATGAAGATGGAATGCCCATCCCCTCTGGACTAATGGATCCCCGCCTCGGAACAATAGAGCCCGGGCAGAGATGCAAAACCTGTGGCAACAGGGTGGGACAGTGCCCTGGCCACTTTGGGCACATAGAGCTGGCTAGACCCGTAATCCACGTGGGCTTCGCTAAGCTCATCTACACCCTTCTCAGAGCCACGTGCTGGAACTGTGGAAGACTTCTCCTCACCGACCAAGAGTTTGAGCGCTACAAAAGGCTTCTCAAGGTCTACGCGGAGCGTTGGCCCCACCTAATAAGGAAGCTCAACGAGGATGTCTTGAAGAAGGCTATGAAGGTTGCTGAGTGTCCACGCTGCGGACAACCACAGTATAAGATTCGCTTTGAGAAGCCTACCTCATACTATGAGGAAAGGGAGGAAGGTGACTACAGGCTCTCCCCCATCGAGGTTAGAGCTAGGCTGGAGAGAATCCCCGACGACGACCTCAGATTGATTGGCATAAACCCTGAAGCCGCTAGGCCGGAATGGATGGTGCTCACCGTTCTCCCCGTGCCCCCAATCTCCGTTCGCCCGTCAATTACTCTGGAGTCGGGAGTCCGCTCTGAAGATGACTTAACCCACAAGCTTGTCGACATAATTAGAATTAATGAGAGGCTCCGCGAAAACATAGAGGCTGGAGCCCCCCAGCTCATCATTGAAGATCTCTGGGAGCTCCTACAATACCATGTGACCACATACTTCGACAATGAGACCTCTGGCATTCCTCCAGCTAGGCATAGATCTGGAAGACCTCTACGCACCCTTGCACAACGGTTGAAGGGTAAAGAAGGGAGGTTTAGGAGCAACCTTTCTGGCAAGCGTGTGGACTTCTCTGCTAGAACGGTGATTTCTCCAGATCCAAACATTAGCATGAATGAGGTGGGAGTTCCCATCGAAGTGGCTAAGATTCTCACAGTTCCAGAGAGGGTTAACAAGTTCAATATTCAGGAGCTGCGAGAACTAGTAATTCGGGGTCCCTTCGAACATCCTGGAGCAAATTACGTAATACGTCCAGATGGTAGGAGGATAGACCTCCGCTTCCCCAAGGATAGAACGGCAATAGCTGAGTCCTTGGATGTGGGTTACATTGTTGAGAGGCATATTCGCGAT
Source organism: Thermoproteota archaeon (assembly GCA_021160575.1). Taxonomy (GTDB): domain Archaea; phylum Thermoproteota; class Methanomethylicia; order Methanomethylicales; family JAGHCH01; genus JAGHCH01. The sequence goes on from JAGHCH010000103.1 coordinate 3,809, forward strand.
GGAGATGTAGTTCTTTTTAATAGGCAGCCCTCCTTGCATAGGATGTCTATTATGGCTCATCGAGTCAAGGTTCTCCCCTACAAGACTTTCAGGCTTAATCTCTGTGTCTGCCCACCTTATAACGCAGACTTTGACGGAGATGAGATGAACCTCCATGTCCCACAGAGCGAGGAAGCTAGAGCTGAAGCTCAAGTATTGATGCTCGTGCAGGAGCAGATTCTCTCACCCCGTTACGGCGGGCCGATCATGGGCGCTATTCAAGACTACATCTCTGGCGCTTTCATGCTAACTTACAAATCCACCCTATTAACTCGAGAGGAGGTAGCTCATCTCTTAGCGGCAGCCAACTATAAGGGCGAAATTCCTAAGCCCGCCATCGTGAAGCCCATGGAGCTATGGACGGGGAAGCAGATAGTCAGTCTCTTCTTCCCGAGGGGTCTCAACTACTCTCTAAAGGCTTCCTTCTGCTTGAAGTGCTCGGAGTGCATGAAGGAGGATTGCCCCCACGACTCCTACGTTGTGATAAGGCAGGGCAAGCTTCTCGCTGGGGTGCTCGACAAGAAGTCTATTGGAGCCGGGCAGCCTGAGAGCGTGCTCCATAGGATTATCAAGGATCACGGCACCGATGCTGGTCGATACTTCATAGACTATGCCTTCAAGCTGTTCCTAACTCACATCGATGGAAGAGGGTTCACCATAGGGCTTGACGAGCTAGAAATCCCAGAGGAAGCCAAGGTTAGGATCAAGGAGATTCTCAAGGAAGCCGAGCGCAAAGTCAGAGAGCTAATTGAGTCCTACCATAGAGGCGAGCTAGAGGCTCTTCCAGGTAGAACCCTAGAGGAGACTCTTGAGATGCAGATCATGCAAGTACTAGCTGAGGCTAGAGATAGGGCTGGAGACGTTGCTACCCAATATCTTGGAATCAAGAACTCTGCGTTGATCATGGCTAGAACCGGAGCTAGAGGCAACGTGCTTAATCTAGCTCAGATGATGGCTTGCGTAGGGCAGCAGTCCATCAGAGGCGAGCGCATAGTCAGAGGTTACATCAACAGGACGCTTCCACACTTCAAGCCTGGAGACTTAGGTGCAGGTGCTCGAGGCTTTGTCTACAGCTGCTATAGAGATGGCTTAAGCCCCATAGAGTTCTTCTTCCATGCCATGGGTGGTAGAGAGGGTCTAGTGGATACGGCGGTGAGAACTTCTCAGAGCGGTTACATGCAGAGGAGGCTGATTAACGCTCTCCTCGATGTGAGAGTGGAGTATGATGGCACTGTGAGGACTGCTGGAGGTTTCATCATACAGTTCAAGTATGGCGAGGATGGCGTCGACCCAGCGAAGAGCGACCACGGCAAGGCGGTCAATGTGGATAAGATCATCGAGAAGGTGTTGGGAGAGGTGATTGAGAAGTGACTCTAGGCCTCAAGGCCATCCGCAAGCATCTCTCTAAGTACAAGGACAAGCTGCCCAAGAACGTGTTGGATGAGCTTGAAGAGAAGCTATCCAAGTTGGACATCTCTGAGAAGGAGTGCAAGAGGATCATTGAGGAGATCCACCGCGCCTACTCCCGCGCTTTAGTGGAGCCTGGCGAAGCAGTGGGAACGGTTGCTGCCCAATCTATAGGCGAGCCGGGTACTCAGATGACTTTACGAACCTTCCACTACGCTGGTGTGAGAGAGCTTAATGTCACTCTAGGTTTGCCTCGCCTTATTGAAATCGTGGATGCCCGCAGGTCTCCCTCCACCCCTATGATGACCATCTACCTCGACGAGGATCATCGGTATGATAAGGAGAAGGCAAGAGAGGTGGCAAAGAAGATCGAAACCATCACCGTGGAGAACGTATCGAGAAGCGTTGAAGTGGATTTCCTCACTTCCTCGATAGTCGTTGTGCTGGATGAGAAGGTCCTCAGAGACAAGGATATCTCTCCAGAGAACGTTGCTAAGGCTCTTGAAAAGCAGAAGTTCGGCGACGTGCAGCTTGAAGGCGACATGGTCATTCGCATCACTGCTCAAACCTCCGATGTCAACGCGCTTCAGAAACTGCGGGAGAAGGTGATGTCCCTCAAGCTCCGCGGCATTAAGGGCATCAATAGAGTGGTTATTCAGCGTGAGAGAGATGAATACGTGCTCTACACGGATGGCTCAAACCTTAAAGGAGTCTTCGACGCTGTTGAGAGAGGCGAGCTTAAAGGAGTAGATGTGTCAAGGGTCATGAGCAACAACATCCACGAGATCGCTGAGGTGTTGGGCATAGAGGCTGCCAGAGCCGCTATCATCCAAGAAGCTATGAAGGTGCTAGAGGAGCAGGGTCTAGACGTGGATACACGGCATGTCATGCTGGTAGCCGATCTCATGACATGCACTGGGCGCGTGAGACAGATTGGGCGCCATGGAGTGAGCGGCGAGAAGGAGAGCGTTCTCGCTAGAGCTGCCTTTGAGGTAACCGTTAAGCATTTATTGGAGGCTTCAGCTCGTGGAGAAGAAGACCCCCTACAAGGCGTAACCGAGAACGTGATCGTTGGGCAGCCGATACCTCTTGGCACAGGGCTGGTGGAACTCTTCGTGACAGCGGCGCCGGGAGGCAAGAGGAAGTGATAGACTTCGCCAAGGAACTCAAAGTGGCTATCTCGTCTGGGAAGGTGGTAGTCGGGTCTAAAAGAACCTTGAAACTACTCTACCATGGAAAGCCTAAGCTAGTGATTCTAGCTGGCAACTGCCCCAACCACATTAAAACAGAGTTGACGAAGACGGCTGAGGCTGCTGGTATTCCCGTATACACCTATCCCGGCTCCAGCTGGGATCTAGGTGCTCTTTGCGGTAAGCCCTTCGTGGTGGCGGCTCTATCAATATTAGACCCCGGCGAATCTGAAATATTGAAGCTGGCGGAGGGGTAAGCTTTTCCCGGGATAAGGCTTACTGCCAATGAGATGCGCTACATCGCGCTGTTTGAGAACTTGACAGGAGCGGTGGCAAAGGACTGCGTAATAGATGAACCCATGGGGAGAATAATCTTTGTAGTTAGACCTGGAGACATGGGCTTAGCCATAGGGAGAAATGGCATCAACGTCAAGAGGTTAAGGGGCATCATCGGCAAGCAGATAGAGATCGTTGAATACGCAGATAAGCCTGAGGACTTCCTCAAGAATGTCCTTCTGCCAGCCAAGATTAGGGCCATAAAGATAGCTAAGATGCCTGATGGGCGGAAGATAGCACATGTGACTGTTGAGCCTCAAGATAAGGGCATAGCCATAGGTAAAAATGGGAGGAACATCGCAAGAGCTAGACTACTGATGAAGAGGTATTTTGACATAGATCATGTGAAAATTTCCTAGCTGAGGAGGCTCCTTTCCAGCCGTGAAGCTTAAATAATCCGCTAGCTGTTTCCTTCGCTGGTGGCTAGGAAAGATGCCGGGGTCAAAGGCGCCTCGTGGGCTCTTCGCAGCACGTAAGCTAGCCCAGAAAAGGCAAAAATTCCGATGGAGTCAACGGGACTACAAGCGTAGGATGCTCCACCTAGATGAAAAGGCTGATCCTCTGGAGGGCGCTCCTCAAGCCCGAGGCATTGTTCTTGAAAAGGTGGGCATTGAAAGCAGGCAGCCCAACAGCGCCGTTAGAAAGTGCGTGAGGGTGCAGCTCATCAAGAATGGCAAGCAGATCACCGCTTTCCTTCCAGGAGATGGTGCCCTCAACTTTGTCGATGAACACGATGAGGTAATTGTTGAAGGCATCGGAGGCCCTCGAGGTAAGGCATATGGAGATCTTCCAGGCGTTAGGTGGAAGGTTGTGAAGGTCAACGGCGTATCGCTCAAAGCGCTAATCCTAGGTAAGAAGCAGAAGCCAGTGAGGTAGGGCCACTTGTCAGAGGCCGAGGAAATTAAGGTCTTTGGAAAATGGTCAGTCTCTGGGGTTGAGGTAAGAGATCCTGGCTTGAGGGCCTACCTCTCCCTCACTCCAAGGTATCTTCCCCACTCCTCTGGTAGGCATGAGCACCAGAGGTTTGGGAAGGCTAAGGTACACATTGTTGAGAGGCTTATCAACAAAATGATGCGTCCTGGAAAAAATGCTGGAAAGAAGATGCTTGCCACAGCTATAGTGAAGAGCGCTTTCGAAATTATCCACCTCAAAACCAGTGAAAACCCTCTGCAAATACTGGTTAGGGCTATTGAAAATGCGGCTCCCCGGGAGGAAATTACTCGAATCTGTTACGGAGGCATAGTATACCCGCAATCTGTGGATGCCGCTCCTCAGAGGAGAGTAGATCTGGCCCTCCGCTTCATCACCGAGGGTGCAAGAATAGCTTCCTTTAGCAATAGGAAGCCCATTGAGGAGTGCCTTGCAGACGAGTTAATCACGGCTGCTCAGGGAGATCCTAAGAGCTACGCCATTCAGCGCAAAGAGGAAGTCGAGCGCATAGCAATGTCCGCACGTTAGAATTCTTCACTCCGCCCATTTAGACTAACTTTTATATACTGGATACCCTATCCGAATCGGTGAAGCTATGAGAAGATTCAAGCGAGGGTGACGCAATGAGCAAGCCTGAGAAGCCGCACCTAAACCTGGTATTCATAGGCCACGTAGACCATGGCAAGAGCACACTCGTAGGCCACCTGCTCTACTTAACGGGTAACGTTGATGAAAGATTACTCAAGCAGCTCGAGGAGGAGGCCGAGCGCATAGGAAAGGGCTCCTTCAAGTTTGCTTGGCTCGGAGACAAGCTGAAGGAAGAGCGAGAGCGAGGACTGACCATTGACCTAGCCTTCTGGCGCTTTGAAACCCCCAAGTACTTCTTCACCATTATCGATGCCCCCGGCCACAGAGACTTCGTCAAGAACATGATCACTGGTGCTTCACAAGCAGATGCTGCTGTTCTCGTGGTCTCAGCCAAGAAGGGCGAATATGAGGCCGGAATCGGTCTCGGAGGTCAGACCAGAGAGCATGCCTTCCTCGCCAAGACTCTAGGCGTAAACCAGATGATTGTTGTGATCAACAAGATGGACGACCCCACTGTAAACTACAGTGAGGAGCGCTACAAGGAGGTCAAGGAGGGCGTAGCCAAGTTCCTACGCTCCATTGGCTACGATGTCTCCAAAATGCACTTCATCCCCATCTCAGCCTGGACTGGCGAGAACATTATCAAGCCCAGCCCTAACATGCCTTGGTACAAGGGCGTAACCTTCTTCGAAGCCTTAGACACCCTAGTAGAGCCTCCAAAGCCCGTCGACAAGCCTCTTAGAATACCGATTCAAGACGTCTATAGCATCACTGGTGTAGGCACTGTTCCCGTGGGCAGAGTGGAGACAGGTGTGCTGAAGGTAGGCGACAAAGTGATCTTCATGCCCGCCAATAAGGCTGGCGAAGTGAAATCTATTGAAACTCACCACGTCAGAATCGAGAAGGCTATGCCCGGCGACAACATAGGCTTCAATGTAAAGGGCATTGCTAGACACGAGCTGAGGAGAGGCGATGTGGCATCCCATACTAACACGCCGCCGACCGTCGCTGAGGAATTCACAGCTAGGATCTTCGTGCTCTACCATCCGACCGCCATTGCTCCTGGCTATACGCCAGTTATGCACATCCACACAGCCACTGTCGCCACCTCGATGATCGAGTTCATCCAGAAGATCGACCCCAGAACTGGTCAGCCCATCGAGGATCATCCAAGCTTCCTCAAGACTGGAGACAGCGCTGTGGTCAAGTGCAGGCCTACTAAGCCAGTGGTAGTTGAGAAGTACCAGGAGTTCCCACCACTAGGTAGGTTTGCCCTTAGAGACATGGGAAGAACCATCGCTGCAGGAATAGTCGTCGATGTGAAGCCGGCAGTAATCAAGTGAATTCCCTAAACCCTTTTTTTAAAGTGGTGTTTAAAATGGTTCAAAGGGCAAGAATCCGGCTGAGCAGCACCGACTACCGGAAGCTGGAGCAAGTCTGTGCAGAGATTAAGAAAATCGCAGAGAAAACAGGAGTCCGTATGTCCGGCCCAGTTCCGCTGCCAACTAAAAGGTTGGTGGTTCCAGTTATGCGATCGCCGTGCGGTGAGGGCTATAAGACTTGGGAAAAGTGGGAGCTACGTATTCATAAGCGCTTGATAGATATTGACGCTGATGAAAGAGCTATGCGCCAAATGATGAGAATACAAATTCCAGACGACGTTCACATAGAGATAGAACTTACCTAAAACCTCAGCTTCAATCTCCACGTAATTTTCGTGCTATTCACTTTTGAAAATCGATTTTTGATTCCAGTATTGCGTTTTTCATCCTTAGCCTGGAATTTGCTTGAGAAGTGGTGGCGCCGGGGGCGGGATTCGAACCCGCGCTCCCCTACCGGGGAACCGGCTCTCAAGGCCGGCGCCTTAGACCGCTCAGCCACCCCGGCTCAACTTCTATCCTCTCAACGAGGTTTATATCAACGTTATGCCTCTCCTAATTCAAGGTGGTTAAAGTGGGGGGCTTCGAATTCCTAGACCACCCCGCCGACGTCTACATAAGAGCTTGGGGAAACACTTTGGAAGAGGCGTTCAGCTATGCTGGCTTAGCGCTTTTTGAAGTAATGATTGACACCTCCAAAGTTACACCTATTCAAAGCCGGGAGCTGGAGGTGGAAGGCATTGACTTAGAGCAACTTCTCTATAACTGGCTCGAAGAACTTCTCCTGCTGTTCGTGATAAATCGGTTAGCCTGCTCCGAGTTCTCCGTCGAGTATATCCAAAAGATCGAAGATCAATACGTGCTTAAAGCCGTAATTAGAGGGGAGCCCTTCAACTTGGAAAAGCACGGCTCCAGAACAGAGGTGAAGTCCCCCACCTACTCGCTGATGGAGATCAACTCCTTACCAGACGGCGGCTATGAATTGAAGTTCGTGTTGGACATCTAGGCTCTCAAACACCGAAAAAGTTTTTTGAACGCCGCTTCTCGGTATAGCATAGCCTCAACATTTTGAAGCATACTCGAAACATCCACATAGGAGGGGCTTATTGTGAAAGTTCCCTTGAAGAAGATAGATCGCTACGTGTGGGAGATCCCCAAGGACTTTAGACCTGGGATGCGTGTTCACGGAATTGTGTATGCTGATGAAGCGCTTCTCGGAAAGATGCAAGAGGATTTAACCCTCGCTCAGTGTGCTAATGTCGCTCACCTACCTGGGATTCTTAGAGCATCCTATGTGATGCCCGATGGCCATCAAGGATACGGCTTCCCAATAGGTGGTGTGGCCGCCTTTGACGCTGAGGAGGAGGGGGTGATTTCTCCAGGAGGTGTGGGTTATGATATCAACTGCGGCGTCCGGCTGCTAACCACCACCCTATCTTACGAGGACGTGAAGCCCAAGCTCTCTCAGCTCCTAGACACCTTGTTCAAGCTTGTCCCCTCCGGCGTGGGAAGTACCGGGGTGCTAAGGCTCTCAATTTCGCAGCTTGATGAGGCTCTAGGCTACGGTGCTAAGTGGGCTGTAGACCATGGCTACGGCTGGGAGGAGGATTTGAACTTCTGCGAAGAAGGAGGCTGGATGAAGTCCGCTGATCACACCAAGGTCTCCAGTAGAGCTAAGGAGAGAGGGAGAGAGCAGCTTGGCACCCTCGGAAGCGGCAACCACTTCCTAGAGATACAAGTTGTAGACAAGATCTATAACCCCGAGGTAGCTAAGGTCTTTGGCATCACCCATGAAGGCCAAGTGACTGTGATGATTCACACTGGTAGCAGAGGTTTTGGGCATCAAGTGTGCAGCGATTATTTGCGGGTGATGGAGCACGTCGTTAGGAAGTATCAAATCCGTATCCCGGACAGAGAGCTGGTATGCGCTCCCGTCAAGAGCCGAGAGGCTGAGGACTACTTTGCCGCTATGAGCTGCGCTTGCAACTTCGCTTGGGCTAACCGGCAGATGATCACCCACTGGACCAGAGAAGCCTTCCAAAAGGTGTTCAAGCAGCCAGCTGAAGAACTTGAATTAAAGCTCCTATACGACGTGGCACACAACATCGCCAAGCTCGAGAGACATGAAGTAGATGGCTCTTACAGAAAGCTCTTTGTACACCGCAAAGGAGCTACCCGCGCCTTCCCGCCAGGCAGTCCAGAAATACCTCAAGAGTATCGAAGCGTAGGGCAGCCGGTACTCATCCCCGGCAGCATGGGCACAGCATCTTACGTGCTGGTGGGCACCAAGGAAGCCTTGAAGTTAAGCTGGGGCTCCACAGCACACGGCGCTGGAAGATTCATGAGCAGAGAGGCAGCCATCCGCAGATACTGGGGGGAGCGCGTTAGAAGAGAGCTTGAAAGCCGTGGAATCCTTGTTAGAGCAGCCAGCATGAGAGTTGTAGCCGAGGAAGCCCCTGGAGCCTACAAGGATGTAGATAGAGTTGCCAAGGTCTCCCATGAAGTGGGCATAGCCAAGCTCGTTGCAAGGCTTAGACCCATAGGGGTGACCAAAGGTTAAACTATCACCTCTTCTAATAACCCCCAAGCTAACCCTATTTCTCCTCTCCGAGGAGCTATTTGCCAGCGCCCCTCTCAGCTCTCATGTATTCTTGATCAAGGCAAACGGAAAGCTATGGCTAATTGAAGCTGGAGGTGATCCCTTCGACCTCATTAAGGCACTAAATCTCCTCGATATCAACCCAAAACAGCTGGAAGGCGTATTCCTCACTCACGGGCACTCCGATCACGTCACCGGCTTAATCGCACTGCAAGGAAAGTCCACACCAATCTACCTCCACCATCGAGATCTTTCCATACTTCCTCAGTGCATAGCACAAGACATTGAGGGGCAGATAGTTAAGCTACGAGGCGGAGAGAAGTTCGAGATCTCTGAGGACCTTGAGATGCGAGTGCTTCATTCTCCGGGACACACCCCAGGGAGCTGCTGTTACTATCTTCCCTCTGAAGGCATCCTCTTCAGCGGCGACACGGTGTTTACTGGTGGATTTGTTGGCAGAACAGATCTTCCGGGAGGAAACTTTAAGCTACTAGTGCAGTCGCTTCAAACTCTCTCCCACCTAGAAGTCCAGCATCTCCTCCCCTCTCATGGCCCTCCAGCTCTCAACAATGGAAAGGCCCAGCTGCTCTACGCCTTAAGAACCCTCCTATAACTACTTCTGCTGCTCCAAGGTGTTCAGCACCGAGAGAACCTCCACCGCGAAGCTCCCCTCAATCCTGTCAATCTCCTCCTCCAAGGTCTTCGTTCCCTCTCTCTCAAACCCCTTTAAGATCTCCCCTATCGGCTTACCATACTTCTTCTCCAGTTCCTTCACCTTCTGCTCAAAGATCTCCCTATCGAAGCCGCCCATCTCCTCCACACAAGGAGGTGGAGGCAAGTTCAGCTTCTTCGCCATCTCCACGAGCATAATGCAGTTTTCAGCCTTTCTCTCAGCCGGGCAGTTGTAGTGGCAGTGCGCTAAAGCATACTCTACCAGAGCTTTCACAGCTTTCTCAGAAATCTCCATAGTAGCTCACCTCTACGGGGAGGGCCTCAGCGCATGAATGGCTCTCCATCGCCCATGCTCCGCGAACTCGGCAAAATCGTCATCGGCCCCTTCAAACCTCTACCTATCAGAAACTTATCTCTTTCCCTCTTTGACGACACCTTTTTCAAGAAGCTCTCTCTACCTTCCTTGTGGAGGGGGTATTCCATGGGAGGACGGCAGAGAACAATCCTGCTCGAGCTAGCCTACAGAGGCGGCGAGGAAAGGAAGGTTGTGGAGCCTTCAAAGCCCAAGAAGGGTAAGGGCAAGAAGTAGCTGTGATGATCATTGCATCCCGCTAAGCGCAAGATTCCTCTCACGGTTCTTCTCCCTTCAAGCCTCCTTGAAGAAGCTAGCACGCTGAGGGAGAAGACGTCAAAGCTTGGAGTTATTGGGAGAGCTCTAGCCATCTACAGAGTCAGTGAGGTGATCATCTACGAGGATGGAAGGCGGAGATCGGAAGCCTCCCTGATCTCCAAAATCCTGAGCTACATGGAAACTCCTCAATACCTTAGGAAATACCTATTCTCTCTCACCCCTGAACTCAAATACGCCGGGCTTCTTCCTCCTCTCCGCACCCCCCACCATCCAGATAGATCCGTGAAGCCATCTCCCGGACAGTTTAGAGAGGGCTATACACTCTCCCCTTCCCTTGTAGATGTTGGGCTTCGGAAGCCTCTCCCCCTGCTGAGGAACATGCCGCCACATAGGCGGATCACTGTAAAGCTTGTTGAAGAAGGTGGAAGGCTTCTAGCTGAGCCCGTTTCAAAGGCTCAAGTACCTTTCTACTGGGGTTTCACCGTGAAGGTGGAGAAGAAGACTGTAGGAATTCTCATCAAGAAGGTTAACAAGCGCACATTAGTTATTGCGACTTCAAGGAGGGGTTCTCCCATAAGTAATGTGGCTTCAAGCATTGTGAGAGCCTGGAGAGCTGCGGAGAGAGTCTACATCGTCTATGGGCCTCCTTCAAGAGGGCTCTTTGAGCTATTTGAGGAAGAGGGTCTCCGGTTAGAGAAGTATTCAGACTATGTGGTTAATGTTGTGCCTCATCAAGGTGTGGAGCGCATCCGTACAGAGGAGGCAATTCACTCCTCGCTGGCTATCTTCAACTACTTAGTGCTAGACCCCGAGTAGAGGTAGGTATATATTAGGGGATGCGTGGTTTTCAAAGAGCCTAAGGTGGGTGCTCAATGGGTCACCGTAAGAAGCACGCGCCACGCAGAGGCTCCCTCATGTTCTATCCGAGGGTGAGGTCCTCCAAGCTAGTAGCTAGGATTAGGAGCTGGCCCTCCATTGAAAGCGAGACGCCACGTCTCCTAGGCTTCGCTGCCTACAAGGCTGGATGCACTCACGCCGTGGTGGTTGAAAATAGGCCGAAGACCCCTCTCTTTGGAAGGGAAGTTGTGAAGGCAGTAACAATCCTCGATGCTCCTCCTTTAATGATATGCGGCTTCCGCGCCTACATTAAGACCGAGTATGGGTTGAAGTCTCTAACCGAGGTTTGGACTCAGAAATTCCTTGAAGGCTATGAGAAGTACATATCACGAGTTCTCACTCTCCCAAAAGACTACACACCTGAGCCTGCATTGAAGGCCATCGAAGCTAACTTGGACAAGATTGCTGAGTTTAGGGTAATTGCAGCCACTCAGCCTCGCAAATCTGGACTTGGAAAGAAGACTCCTGAGATCTTCGAAATCAAGGTTGGGGGAGGCAAGTCCATACAGGAGGTCTTTGAGTACGTTAAATCTCTACTCGGCAAGGAGGTGCGTGTAAGCGAGGTCTTTTCTGAAGGACAGCTCGTGGACGTTGTTTCAGTAACGAAGGGGAAGGGCTTCCAAGGGGTAGTAAAGCGTTTTGGAGTTAAGATCCTGCCCAAATGGCATAAACACCGGAAGGGGCACCGCGTGGTGGGGGCTATAAGTCCCGGCTCTCACAAGATGGTCTTCGCCGTGCCTCGTCCAGGGCAGGTGGGCTGCCATCAGAGAACAGAATACAACAAGAGGATTCTCAAGATAGG
>JAGHCH010000010.1 GCA_021160575.1 Thermoproteota archaeon
CCTCCGAGGGGACCTGTCAGCGTGATGGCAGTGCACCGGATCTGCCATCACGCTGACAGGTCCCCTCGGAGGAGAGAGGTAGTAAACTAGAGAGCCAGGCAAGGGTCTTGGAGTTGCGCCGGGGGCTGTTACGTTGTACTTAGCGATGAGATTGAGGAGGAAGTTGGAGTTATTTCTGTTGAAGTTATTCCAGAGGAAGGTGCCTAGTAGCATGATGTTTGCGAAGAGAGCGGAGGCAAGGATTATGGGAATGTTAGATACGTAGAGGAACTTGAGGGGCACCTTAGCTCTAAAGCCCCCATACTTGGCGTAGGCTACCGGGACTTCTATTCGCATGCCCTCAAGATATACTACGAAGAGAAAGACGCCAATCATGGCTATGAAGCCCGTCATGTCTGGGTAGGGTGTTCTAACAAAAACAGAGAGGATATTATCTCCAGCCAATAAAGCTTGTCCGAAGGCTATGACCGCCCCTAGAGACTTCCCATCAGGAAGAGGCCCTACAGGAGAGAACGAAAGCCATACTATCCGCTGCGCCACGCCAGCTAGGATGAAAAGGCTTACGCCGCTTCCAAGACCCCACCCTTTTTGCACCAGCTCATCGAGGAGAAGGACGATAATTCCGGAGACTATTAGCTGAGCTAAAACTAGTAGTGCCACCCCCAAGTCTAGAAGCCCATATTGACCTCCAAAGATGAATGCGGAAGCCTCGAGAACGGTCATTATAATGGCGAGCAGCTTCTGAACCCCTGTAAAGAGGGCGCGCTCTCTCGGATTGCTGAGATCCACTTGCAGGATGCGAGAGCCTACGAGGATCTGCATGATTAGACCAGCAGTTACGATGGGACCTATGCCGAGCTCCATTAAGGTGCCGCGCCTAGAAGCGAAAATCACCCTCAAGAACTCGTACTGCTCGAAAATTCCTGGAGCTACCACTGAGATTCCGAAGAGAGGAATCTGCGCCATCACAAGGTAGATGGCTAAAACCAGCCCGGTCCAGAAGAAACGCTCACGTAGCTCTACTTTCCTAGCTGGGCGAGGAATTTCCGGGAGGAAGCGGATTACTGGTTCAAAGGCGTTCAGAGAGAAACCCATGAAGCTACACCGCTCTCAACTAGACTACTATCGTGATGACCTCACCACCAGCCTCCTTAATCTTCTCCATAGCCTTATCAGTGAAATATGATGCCTTCACTACTAAAGGCTTGTCTACGGAGCCTCCTCCAAGCACTTTAACTCTCCCTATCTTAGTTAAGTCAACAACTATTCTGCCTGAGGAATCTCTTTCAATGGGGAACTCATCTAGGGACTCCGCGATAGTGCCTATGTTCACTGAGATAAGCTTTCTCGTCGAGGCTTCCGGCCTCTTAAAGCCCCTCTTGCCGAAGTAATCTGGGGCATGCTTCAAAACCCATGTCCACTTGTGCTTATGCATTCCAGCTCTTCCGAAGCCTCCTCTAGTTCCAGATTTCCTATGCTGACCTACTCTACCCCAACCGTAGAAGCGGGAGCCCCGTTGTTTTCGAACCTTCTTTTCGCGTCTCACAACCATCGCCGAGCCCCCTCATCGGCGGAGAACACGCAGTGAGAGGATTCTATAAAAGCTTTCCATCGGCTAGATCATCTTCTTGACTAGCTCGTTTATGGCTTCCCCGCGGTAGCCTAGCTCGCCGCCCATCTTATAGTGCTTCTTGATAGTTCCCTTAAAGCCACCGCTCGGGGGAGTTAGCCGAAATACTGGTTTAATTCCGGGAATATCCTTGTATGCGATCTTTCTCTCCAAGAGGGCATCTGCAAGCTCCTCGATGGAATTGAAGCCCCGTGCCTTTAGGAACTCCTCGGTAATCGGTTTATCACCCACTGTTCGCCCTCTTTTTTTGAGTAGCTCGATGAGAGCTTCTCGAGATATTTCGCCCCATGTTATGTAGTCGGAAACCTTATTTAGCATTCCAAGAATTTCAGGGGTGTTTTTGAGGAGGACAGCGATGTGCTTCCTCCTTAGGCGCAGGAGATCTAAGGTGTACTTCTTGTCTGGAGGTACCCCTACTCTACCCCTAATTCTAATGGCCACCAGCAGCTGGCTCATTGAGGACACCCTATGCAGTTAGTAATTTGAACGCGTAGGTCTGCTTCAATGCATTAAACACTGCTCCAGCGAAGTTCTGCGTAGTTCTAGTCTCTCCGCGAGCACGCACCCATACATCCTCTATTCCAGCGAGCCTTAGCACGGTCTTAGCGACGTCTCCAGCAACAAGACCCACTCCTCTAGGAGCGGGAAGCAGTTCTACGACTACACTGCCCTCCTTTCCTTGAACTCTGAAGGGAACACTGTGAGGACGGTTGCAGGAGCACTCCCAGCTTCCACAGCCTCTCCGAATAGGGATTACGTTGAGCTTGGCGTTGATGATTGCCTTCTCTATTGCGAAGCGCATTTGCCTAGCTTTTCCCGAACCTAGGCCTACTAAGCCGTCTTCATTCCCAACGACTACGAGCACCTTGAAGCGAGTCATCTCTCCAGCGTCGGTTTGCTTCTGCACGATGGTCACATCGATAATCTCGTGCTTCAAATCCGGAACTAAGAAATCGACTATCTGAGGCTCCTTGATGGCGAGGTTCTGCTCGAAGATCTCGTAGATGGAGGTGATTCTACCTTCTTTGACCAGTCTTCCAAGCGATGTTCGGGGAATCCACGCATCTAAGCTTGACATATCATGAAACCTCCTTCAACTTCAAGATTTTCTCTTTCACTTCCTCAAAGTGCTGTGAAAGCTCCTCTGGGGGAAGACCGTTCCTTAAGTATTGTGAGAAGAGCCTTTCATAGAGCTCCGGAGAGTTTTGGGAGAGTATGGAGGCATAAGAGGCAATGTGCTCTCCCCTTATCCTCTCCTCTGAGGGCAGAATTTCCTCGCCATGAGGAACTTCAACACCAGCATCTAAAGCTCCTTGAAGGGCGGCGAAGACTCTCGCCCCCTTAGTGGGGCGGTGCAGCCCGATGTCGAGGACTGCCTTGGTGATGCCTTTCTTCATAGCACGGATGCCGGCGAGTAGGCCAGTCAAATAAGCTGCAGGAAGATTGCCGCACGGAGCCTTCCAACCATACTTCTTCAGCTCAGAACTATGAGCGCTCGCGAGAACTACATCTCCTCCCACTCTAGCCTCTATGAACTGAGCGGTGAAGTGCTTCAAGGAGCCCCTTACAACCAGCCGGGGAAGTCCAGACAGCAGTAGCTTTAGCCTCTTCCTATAGTTGGTTTTGCCCTCTCTCCTCCTCCGGAAGGGCACCTTGTATCGTGGTCCTCGAGCCATGGCTACCTCCTCGCTAAGCCCTGCTCCTTGATGTAGGTCTTGACGTCCCTTACGCTCTTGAAAGCCCCACCCTTCGCCATCATGTAGAGCTTTCGATAAACACGGGGAGTGATAATTCTCTTCCTCCTGAGGAACTTGAGAAAACGCCTTATAGCTCTAATTCTTATCATCCACAGTTCCTTTCTGCTTATCTGGGGGCCTTTACGGCTTCCAGGGCCCTTGCGTAGCCCCTTGCGACGCTGCTTCAACCTATAGATGCGGTATCTACCCCGGCTAACTCCCTTCTCGGGAATGATGCGTATGACTCCATCTTTGATGAGCTTACGAATGTCTTCCCTTGTGATGGCATTGGCTACGCGCTCCGCCTCTGCGGGGTCTATCCAGATTCTACTCTCCCCTACTCCAAGCACCTCTGCTGCTAGGCGCCGCTGAACCTTCAGCTGCACAGCTTAGTCACCTCTCGGAGGATTGAGCACGTGAAAGCCAAGCTGCAACGCCCTCTCATAAATCTCTCTGCGCTTCTTAGCTCCAACGGTTCCAGCAATCCTCACAACATACTTCTCAGGATCAATACCTTCCAATTCCTTGACACTATGAACTAAAACTTCCTTCAAACCGCAAGGGTGAAAGCCTCTAACCTTAACTGGCCCCCTATACCCGGGCTCAACTATAGCTGGGCGCCCGCTAAGCTTGAGACGCATTTTGTTGCGGGGGCCTCTCGGCTTTCTCCAACACTCTCCAAGCCGGGGAAAGCGCCACCAATTAGCTCTCCTAAACTTAGGCCTAGTCCTCCTTAGGAACTCCTTCAGCTTGAAGAGCCTCGCCAACTCCGGGTCTAGGGAAGCCTTAGGCATTGTTCATCACTCCTTGGAGGCAACATATATTCCATCCATGAAGACGCGGGGATCCTTATCCTTGATCTTAGTGGCTAGCTGGATGTTTGCAGCAGTCTGCCCTACATGCTCCTTGTTCAACCCTTCTATCACAATGGTGTCTCCTTCAATGGTGATCTTTACATCCCCTATGATCTTAGCCTTTCTAGGAGAACGTTCTCCAAGGAAGTTTTCAATGATCACCTCATTTCCTTGGACTTTTACGGATACAGGAAAGTGAGCGTAGACAATCTTCATGGTGTACCTAAAGCCCTGGGTTACGCCCTTTATCATGTTGCGGATGTGGGCAGCCACGGTTCCAACCATGGCTTTAAGCCTGCGATTAGCATACCATGCCTCGACAACGACTGCGCTGCGCTCATTGTCAACTGATATCTCAACGCCGGACTTCGAGAAGTCCCTTTCAAGGGAGCCCTTAGGCCCCTTGACCACTACTCTGCCTTCCTGCACCTCTACAGTTACGCCCTCAGGAATCGGCACCGACACTGCTACGTGCTCCAGCTTAACCACCTTTACCACCTCAGTAGACGTAAGCTAGGAGGACTCCTCCCACTCTCTGTTCACGGGCCTCACGACTGGTCATAACTCCCTTGGAGGTGGAGATGATGAGGATACCTATATCCCTGCTTGGAAGGTACTTTTTTTCCCACTCCTCTAATTCAGCTACCTTAACGGGGAATCTAGGCTTAATCACCCCACAGTTGTTGATCCTACCTAGGAGCTGCACTCTAAATTTTCCGGAGCGCCCATCATCAATGAACTCGAACTCGCCGATGTAGCCGTGCCGCTGCATTACCCGCAGCACGTTCGCGATTAGCTTGGAGGCTGGATAGATCAAGCACTCCGGCTTGCCTCTTACCTCATTGTTCTTGATTGTGACTAATGCATTGGCTAATGGGTCCAGAACGGTCATAGCCATCATCTCTACATGTACTTCTTAAAGCCAAGCTGCTTCGCGACCTCTCTGAAGCACTGTCGGCAGATGTTCAAGCCGTAGCGCCTAATCAAGGCTCCATGAGAGCCGCATCTACGGCAGCGCCGGCTTCCCTTCCCGAACTTGCGCTCTTTAGGAGGGCGATACTTGCCCATAGCTAGCCCTCCACTTTAACGCCGAAGGTCTTGCTTATAAATTCAATTGCCTCCTCACAGGTCACCCTATGGGAAAATCCAACTTTGCTTCGGCGCCTTCTCCTTCGCATCACGCGATACCCAGGGCGCTCAAGGGTTACACAGACATCCATTCCAAAGATTCCTAGAGATGGATCATACTTGGTGCCAGGAAGTTGGATATGTTCAGCTATCCCGAAGGAGAAATTGCCATGCTCGTCAAAGACTCTGCGTGGGAGGCGGTAGCCTATAGCTTCGAAGGCTTTCTTAAGAAACTCCACAGCCTTCTTTCCCCTCAAAGTGACTATGCATGCGATGTTCTCTCCCTTCCTTATGCCAAATTCTCTGATAGTCCGCTTAGCCCTCCTCGGGCAAGGCTTCATCCCGGTTAGCTGCCTAAGCACCTCCATTGCCTTCAGAAGCCGCTCTCCAGAGGAGCCTACAGACATGTTGACCACTACTTTAGCCACCTTTATCTGCCGCATAGGGTTCTCCTGAACGGCTTCCTCGACTTGCTGCGCCTCAGACATTGCGTGCTCACCTGATCAGCGTGACTTCGATCCGGTCCTTGCCCACGACAAAGATGTAGTCAGCGATAGTGGTGTACTTCTCTCCATCAGAGCGTATCTCCACCAAGTTCCTCCTCTTCTTCGGAGCAGGAGTGATGGAAGACACTTTGCCAACTGCTCCTACGTTTTGACCATCGATGATTACCGCGTAGACGCCCTCTCCAAAGGGGTAGTGATCAAGAAGCTCTCCATCTGGAAGGGAGATCTTAATCGTATCTAGGGTTGAAAACGTATCCTCTACCGAGTTAAATGGATCCTTTACTCTGACAAGGTAATTCCTTCCATCGTGTAGGTTAAGCTGGATATGCCCTCCCTTCACAGTAGTCTTATTTTCTATTCTGCAGAGCTTGAACTGCGCTTCCTCTTCATCAATCTCTTGGAGTGCTAGGAAGCGCTGCGGATGAGGCACCACCCGGAAGTGCTTGCCAGCAGCGGGGATGCTTATGACATCCATCAAGCCCACAGGGAACTTGTAATCCCGTCTAACTACCCCATCAACCAGCACCTTGCCTTCATTGAGTACTTTCCTAGCTTCCTTCAAAGTTTCAGCGTAGTGGAGAACATCTCTTAAGATAACAGCTAAGGGGATGCAGCGCTCTTGAGAATGAGGGCCAGGTCGAGGCTTAACTGCCCATCGCCACTCCTTGCGTGGTATTGGCCAGAATCTTGGAGCGGGATGTGATTTCAAGTGCCGCGAACCCATCAGCCTTCAGCCTCCTCAACTGCTTCTTGCAATGCAGCTCTTCCAGCTTTCTTGCGCTCTAAGATTTGCTTTCTGTAACTGTCTGAGAGATCAAGCTTGGTGATCATAACCTTGGAGGGATGAATAGGCACCAACCTTTCAGAGCCATCAGCTTTGGTGATTTTAACACCCTCTATGAAGATCTTAAACTTCTTAGTATCCACTCTAACAACTTTGCCTTCAACGCCTACGTGATCTCCCCTCATAATAAGCACAGTATCTCCTTTCCTAACGGGGAGATTGCGCACACCATACTCTCCTCTAAGCTGAGGAGAGAGAGGGGCTACCAACATCTTCCTTCTCCTGTGGAGAGGAGATCGATAGACAGCCTTCCTCTGCTTCTTAGGCTGCTTGCTCGCCATATCCTATCACCTATACAACAATAGTGGCAAGCCCGGCAACCTTGGGCCACCGCTCAGCAGCCTCTTTAGCAACAGGGCCACGAATCTCGGTGCCCTTGGGCTCACCTTCAGGAGTCACTATCACAGCTGCGTTATCCTCGAACTGTATCCATGTGCCATCCATTCTCCGGTAGGGTTTCCTCTGCCTTATGATAACGGCATGGAGCACTTGCCTGCGCATGTCAGGGGTTCCCTCCTTAATGGACACTATCACCATGTCGCCCACAGCAGCTGAGGGAATCCTGCGGAGACGCCCCTTGTACTTTGGAACTCCTATTACTTGCAGAAGCTTTGCACCACTGTTATCCGCACAGGTGAGATAGGAGCCCACCTGGAGTCCAGAGCTGACTCCCGGGCGATAGGTAATGCCTTTGATTAACACCTTGCCTCGCTTAGCCACCGCCAACCTCCTCCTTGCCTATCTTCTGAATTACCACGAAGGCGACGGTCTTGCTTATGGGGCGGCACTCAGCAATCTTCACGCGATCGCCTTTCTTCGCGTTGATGCATGGGGGGTTGTAGGCGTGGATCTTTGTCCTTCTACGCTCATACCTCTTGAACTTTGGAATGTAGTGTAGGTAGTCGATTCTTACCGCTACAACCCGATGCATCTTGTCGCTGACAACTTCGCCTTCAAGGACCTTGCCTCTAACAGGTAGAGAGCCATGATAAGGACAATTCTCGTCATCACATGGGGTTTCTGGAGCAGTGTAGATCTTGAAGAGTGAGCGCTGACCCATCAGCTACCACCCCACCTTCAGGCGTCTCTTCACCCTGTCCTCGGGTCTGCCGAGGATAACCTCTCCTTTTACCCATACCTTCACTCTGGAGTCAAGGGCAAACTCGAAGGTGCACTCCTTCTTGGGAACCGTCTTGACCGCCTTTAGGTCTTGAGAGATCTTGAGCATATTATAGGTTTCACCAACTACAATTCCACTTAACCCTTTGTAGTTGCTACACGTGGAATCCACTACTCTTACGGGAAGGCCGACCAGCTCGTGCTGAAGGATGTTTTTAGGAGTTACCCGCAACAGCTAACCCCTCTTACCATGCCTCTCCTTAAGCTCTTCTTCCCCCTGAATGGTGAGAATCCTCGCGATAGCCTTCTTTATCTCTCTTACTCTAGCTGGATTTTCAAGGGCGCCTCCCATGGAGATGGTTGTGCGCAGCTTGAGCAGCTCCAGCCTCAGCTCTTGAAGCTTCTTCTCCCGCTCCTCCTTGCTCATCTTGCGGATCTCATCAGGCTTCAGCAGCGCCACTTTCCTCAGCCTCCTGTTCTTCGGCGAGCTTTAGCTCCTTTATCTTGATGTCATCTATGGTCTCGCTTGGCAGGAAGATCTTGACCTTTATGCCGTAGACGCCTGGCTTGAGGAGCACATGAGTGACTGCCGAGTCCACCACAAATTCCTTGGGATGCCCGCTCTTCAAGATATCCCCAGCGCGATACTTCTCGTAGCGCGCTCTCTCGGTTGTAAGCTTTCCTTTAACTATGATTTCAGCTCCTCTAGCACCAGCTTCCATAATCTGCCTTAAAGCTATGAAAGCAGCTTTCCGGAAGTGTATTCCCCTTTGAAGAGCCATGGCTATTCTATTAGCCATAATTCTGGCATTGAGTTCTGGGACAGGCACTTGGGCAACCGAGATCTGGGGGTTTTCAACCCCGAACCTGCTCTCGAGGGCTCTTGCCAGCTCCCTTATGGTCGCTCCACCTCTGCCGATAACCAGCCCGGGCCGCTCAGCGTAAATGACCACGCGGGTGCCGATTGGAGTTTTTTGAATTTCAACTCCAGCATATCCAGCTCTTCGCAGCTCCTTTTGGAGGAACTCGTCAATGGCCATGTAGTTGATGCCCTTGGAGACGAAGTACTTAGTGATACTCAAGCTAGATCTCCTCCACAGCTATCTCTATATGAGTGAGGGGGTGGAAGTAGGGAGTTGCCCTGCCGAAAGCGCGGGGGATGTACTTTCGAATCTTGGTACCCTGCTGAGCTGCAGCATGAATGATCCTAAGCCTCTCTACATCCAAACCCTTGGCCTCGGCATTAGCTCTAGCATTTTGGAGAACCTTGAGAATCTCGCGAGCAGCTTTAACAGGATATCTTCCCGTAGGGATACCCCATCTATCGGAGACGCCTCGCCTATGCGGCACCTTTTTCCGATAGCGGAAGAGGGGAACCGGCTGCTTCAGCGCTATAACATCCTCGAGAAAGCGAATAGCATCATCCAGCATCATCCCCTTAATAGCCTTACAGACCTCTCGGGCATCCTTAGGGGAGATGCGGAGATCTCTACCGCTAGCTATCGCTGTCCTATCTGGATCCAAGCCAGTGATGGAGTATCCCCACGTGGGCATCACTATTCCCCTACGTACATTAGAGTGTCTCCTATGAAGAGGGTTCGAGAGTTAAAGAAGGGGAGCACTATAAAAAGTTTTGCACAAAGATGGTGAAAAGCCGAGAAAAACGGCTACTTAAGGGGTACATACATAGAGGATCTGGTTGCACGAAGACCAGGGGCGCCGTGCTCCACTCTCTTGCATGTTGGAGAGAACTCACCTAAGTAGTGTCCCAACATCTCGGGAGTAATCTCTATTGGAACAAACTCCTTGCCATTGTAGACAGCTATGGTGAGCCCAATCATCTCAGGGAGGATTACCATGTCTCTGCAGTGAGTTCTTATGATAATCTTCTTGCCTTGAGCCAAGGCCTTCTTAGCCTTTCTAATTTTCTCGAGAAGGGTGCGCTGAGCGGGAGTGAGTCCTCTACTTAGAGATCTGCGCTGCCTTGCGGGCAGCAGCTTGATGAACTCATCCATTGACATGTTCATTATCTGGTCTAGTGGGTATCCGCGGTAGGTGAAGACCCTCGACATCGCCTTCTCCCACACCGAGGAAGAGGAGGGCTAGATATAAAGTTTTGTTAGGCTAGCCCTTCTTCCTTCCAGTTCTCTTGGGAGCGATATGCCCGACCTTCTGCCCTGGAGGAGCTGTCCTCTTAACGGGTCTTCCGCCAGTGGGGTGAGAGCCGCCTCCGTGTGGGTGGGCGTAGGGGCTCATGGCCTTGCCTCTGACCGTTGGATACTTCCAAGCTTTAGCTCGAGATAGATGATACTTTTTGCCGGCTTTAACGAAGGGCTTCTCGATACGCCCTCCTCCAGCGACTATGCCTATGGTTGCTCTGCAATTGGGGTTGAACTCCTTGAGAGCTCCGGATGGCATTTGGATAACTACCTTGTCTCTGGAGTGGGAGAGAATGGTGGCGTAAGTTCCAGAGGATCTAACGAACTTCCCGCCATCTCCCGGGAGCTTCTCTATGTTGAAGATATAGGATCCCTCAGGGATGCTCTTCAAGGGCAGGACGTTGCCAACTGTTGGAGGAGCGGAAGCGCCGAAGGCTATTCGCTGCCCTATGTACATCCCCTCAGCGGCAACCATCAAGCACTGCGATCCATCCTCAAAGACCACCTTCGCCAGAGGGGCGCCCCTACCTGGATCATGCAAGAGTTCCTTCACTACGGCTTTCACGGAACCCTCTTTCTCAGCATCCTTTATGGGCGGATACTTCGCTGCACCGACCTTCTTCCACCTAGGAGAGATGAAGACTGAGCCTCCGCGTCCACGCCTTTGAACTAGGAGACGCTTACCCATTGCTCAAGCCTCCACACTACAGAAGACCGAGCTTTGAGGCCACGTCAGAGGCCTTGTACTCGGGGGCCAGCTTCACTACGGCTTTCTTCTCCCCCTTCGGGGTTATCATGGTGTTGACCTTCACCACTTTGACGTTAAAGAGCTTCTCGACAGCCCACTTGATCTGCTGCTTGTTAGCCTTCATGTTGACTATGAAGGTCAGCTTGTTCTCCTTCTCGATTTTATCCAAGGCAGCTTCGCTGGATACCGGGCATATGATGATCTTGAAGGGATCCATACGGCGTCACCTCAGCTGAAGTGCTCGGCGAGCTTTTTAATTGCCGACTCAGTCCACACAGTTAACCTACCCGGATGTCCTCCCGGAGCGAGTAGCAGTACGTTGAGCCCCTCAACAGTTGCCACATCCACCCCGGGCAGGTTTCTAGCAGCTTTTCTCAGACCTTTATCTTGTGATATTACGAAGAGAATGCTCTTCGGCTTCTTGTAGCGTCGACCCCGCATCTTCCCTTTGCCAGCTCTTATGCGGATGCCCTTCTTGGCTCTCTCAACATCCTCCCATAGCGAGAGCTTCTTGAGAATCTCCCTAAGCTCGCGGGTCTTTGAGATCTCCTCAAGCTTATCCACTACGACTACCGGAAGAGAGAGGTCTTCACCGAAAAGATGTCCGCGCCCCTTGACAAACTCTAGCCTTGCAGTGGCGGCTATGGCGTGCATTATCGCTTGCTTGCGCTCCTTTTTGTTGATCTTCTCATGCCAGATCTTCTCGGTTGTAAGAGGGAAGCACATTCTCCCTCCAACAGCGAAGGGAGCGAAAGCGCCTGTCCCAGCTCGTGGATGCCTTTCACCCTTTACCCTTGGAACACGGGAGAGGTCATAGCCGACTCCCCAGCTTTCAGCGGAGGTCCTCTTTCCAGCCAGGGGATCTCTTCCCTTCGGCTGGATTCTAGCGGTTAAAGCAGAGATTACAGCTCTCTGTATCAAGTCAACTCTGATGAAGGGGATGGAGAAAACTGGAGGCAACGTTATCCGCTTCACCTTGCGCTTTGAGAGATCTAGAACTGGCACTTTCAACTGCTGAGAAGCCAGCTGCGAGGACATCTGCTTCACGCCCCTTGCTTAGACTCTAAATTGACCTCCAAGACCTTCGGAGGACCCTCCGGAACCTCCTTGGGAGGTCTAATCGGGTAGCGAAGCCTCACAAGCCTCTTAGCTGGTCCGGGAAGAGACCCCTCAATGACTATGTAATCTCCCTTTACAACACCGTAATGGAGAAAGCCTCCCTTCGGAGTTACTTCAGCACCGTTCTCCCC
>JAGHCH010000060.1 GCA_021160575.1 Thermoproteota archaeon
AGCCCAGCTTACCCACATATCTGGTCTTCAATCCCAGCCTACTACACCCGACGAGGAAGTTACCAACGATTCCTCCATGTCCCATGAAGAACTTATCAGCTATCACGCAGTCACCGCTCTTGGGAAGATCGTCAACCATGAACACTAGATCTATACAAGCAGTTCCAACCCCTACGACATCTACTTGCAAGTCTTCAACACCTCAACATCCAAAACCACTTGATACAAGCATCTACCCACAGATCTCACTACTCTGCCCTCTACAATCCTAAAGTCCACGCCGAGGTTGGACAGCTTTTCCGAGACTTTCTTCTTGGCTAGTTCTATTGAATCTTCCCTCCTCCTGCCCTCGCAGTGATCGTAGTAGTGAATCCACCCCCTGCCGCGGATGGCTTCTACCGCATAGTCCAAGTACTTCAAAGCCAGCTCGGGAAGAGGCATCAAAACTCTATCCGCCGCTTTCATCAGCTTTTCTTTCACCACCTTTGCAGCATCGCCTAAAATTGGTATGACCCTTCCTTCAACGCCGTTGAGCTTGATGTTCTCTACCATGAGGTTATATGCATGTGGGCTTGCATCAATGCTGTATACTACTACTTTTGGTGCATGCTTAGCTATTATGATGGAGAAAGTGCCGACCCCTGAGAACATATTCACAACAACTTCTCCACCTTTAAGGGGTGCCTCCTTCTTCACCAGTCTTGCAATCCTCAATCTCTCATACTGGAGCCTCGGAGAGAAGAAGACCTTCTCCACATCCACCTTGAAGCTGCATCCATGCTCCCTGTAAATGGTGATGCTCCTTCTCTCTCCAGCCAGCCATTCGAGAATCTTTACTCGTTCATAGCCCTTCGTGGGAGCCGCTTGCCTATAGACGACCTTCACTCTACCCTTTAGCTCCTCAAGGAGTGCTTCAGCTAGCTGCTGGGCGTAGGCTTCATGCCTTCTAGCCACCTTGATGATGGCTATATCGCCTATGATGTCGATGGATTTGTAGATATACCTCAGCTCTTCTGGGGGGAAGATCCTTCGAGCTGCCCTCAGCATCACGCTCTCTCTGGGCACATGGAGGCGCCCCTTTAAAGCCTTGGCTTAACCTCCACCGCTACACCAAGCTTGCTCTGAATTCTCTCCAGCTTCTTCCTACATCTCTTCATCACGACATGGTATCTCTCTGGAGGCACCTCTATCACTGCACCTCTATCAGTGAACCTCACCTCATACTCATCTGGAGGCACGTACTTCCCAACAACTTTCTCAATCATGGCCTTAGCTGCACTCATCCTCGGGGTCATTTTTGGCTTCAAGGGCACCACGAAGGTCTTCTCTCCAAACACGTAGATCTCATACTCCGGCTCGCCGGTCAAGAAGTCCCTCACAATCACCACCGGGCGTGTTAAATCTGCTTCCGTTAAGCCATGGGGAATCTTCACACCAGTCTCCAAAGTGTAAACCTTTGCCACCTCTCCATTCTCTATGAAAATCACTGTGTCAATAATTGACGGAATAACTCCCAGCTCAACTCTCCCTATGAACCTCTGTATAGCATCTATCGGGGCTGTGGCGTGAATTACCCCTACCATGCCCACGCCAGCAAGCCTTAGATCCGCATAAATCTTGAAGTCCTCGGTGTCCCTCATCTCATCGAAAATCGTGTAGTCTGGTCTACTAAGGAGGAGAACATCGTGCAGCTCTTCTGAAGTAGATCTACTCTTCGAATACTGGGTTGCCTCTATTGGAAGCTGAAGGTCCCGTGGGGACTCTATGGTCTTCACTACCTTGTTCTTCCTCATGTAGAACTCCGCCAGGGCTTGGGCAAAGGTGGTCTTCCCCATCCCTGGAGCACCAGCGATCAGTATTCCCTCAGCCCGCTCCTCCAATCTGGCAATGAGCTTGGGTGGAAGTTCGTAGTCCTCCAGCTTGAGCTTGGCTATGGGCCTTGTAGCCGTGAGTTCAAGCTTGTCTGAAAACGGGGGTCGTGTAACCACCACTCTATAGCCGTGCACCTGCATGATGGTTGAGCCTTCCCTCTGAACCTCAATGAACCCCTCTCCAGCGCCAACCCTCTCCATTAAGTCCGCTATGACTCTCTCTAGCTCCTCCCTTGACACTGGCTCTTCTCTAAGGTATTCAAGTCTCCAGCTGCCCGGCTTACCCCGCTTCACTCTAGGAGGTATCCCCTCCTTCAAGTGCACCGACATGATATCCTCAGCGAAGTAAGCCTCCAGCAGCAGCTCCTTCCTAGAGATAGCCTTGCCATATAGCTTGCCTATTCCCAGAGCATCAGCCATCCTAGCCTGTATTTCGCTGGAGGTAGCAAGCGCGGCTTCATAATCTCTAGCCACTTCAAGAGCAGCTATATCTGGATCCGCTCTCGCATCCCCTCTCTCAGCAATCACTATCTCAACTTCCACTTGCTCTGCTATCTTCCTTAGCTTCTTAAGCTCTTCAACGCCTACAAAATCCCCTCTCTCAGCATCCTCGTGGATCCTCTTGATCACTTGTTTAGGAATAATCACCTTCTCGCGAACCTTCCCTCCCATAACCAAATCGGCGGCATAGCCAGTCTTTATGGCGCTCAGATCCACTACCGCTGCTTCATACTCAACCATAGCTCAACAAGCACCCTTCTCGCCATAGCTTTCTACTTCACGCAGAACCCTACCTAGGGTATAAAAACATGCCGTTCAAGAGCGCTTACCTCATGGCGCTGCTGTCATTTTATTTCGACAAAAGTCGAACACCTTTTTCATCAGATGCCGAAAACTTATTAACGCCACCTCCCTTCACAACCAACAAAAATGTTGCCACATTCATTAATAACCTAAAGGCTTGATGGAGGCTAACACCTAAAATGCAAGACATGCACTTGCGGAACTCGAAGATTGAGCGCATGCACTCCAGCGATCTCAAAAGGCTTCAGGACAAGAAGCTCAGGGCCTTCGTGAGGTACCATCTCTATCATCATCACCCCTTCTACCGAAGGATGTTTAAGAGAGAGGGGTTAGATCCCTACAACATCTCTTCTGTGGAAGATCTCCGGAAAATCCCCCTAACCACGAAGAGCGATGTTATGGCTAATCCTAAAGACTTCGTCTTACAGCCTGAGCGTGAAACTCTTGCTAAGTCTCTTCCTCTCTCCGTGAAGCTCAAGTACCTTATCTACGACAAGCTCCTGAGAAAACCCGTTGTAGAGTCCTCTCTGAGAAGTGAGTTCTACCCCATTCTACTTTTAGGAACCTCCGGAAGAAGCATGGGGGAGCCAACAACCATTCTCTACACAAGTTATGATATGGAGCTGTTGAAGGAGACGGCTGCCCGCGGAGCCTACGTGGCTGGCTTCACCCCCAATGACCGCGGGCAGAACATGTTCCCTTACGCTCCACACCTCGCCTTCTGGCAAGCCTACCTAGCAGCCACCGCGATAGGGA
>JAGHCH010000121.1 GCA_021160575.1 Thermoproteota archaeon
AATAGTAAACTTGAGGGGTGTGCCACAGAAGAGGCAGGAGGAAGTCGTAAGAGATCTAGCAGAGAAGCTGCTACACGCCAGGATGATTGGAAGAATCCCGCCCTTCTACTTGGTTGTTGACGAGGCACACCTCTTCGCTGGCAAGATGGCTACGGAGTGCCTCGACATCATTAGGAGGTACTCTCAAGAAGGAAGGAAATTCGCAGCAAACTTGATAGTCATGACCCAGAGGCCACAAGCACTAGATGTTACTGTAAGAAGCGGCTCGGGCACATGGATCATTCATAGACTTACAGATCCCAACGACATTAAGGCGATTATAGAGGGCATAGGCTTGCCAAAGGGTGTTGAGAGGGAGATCCCACATCTAGACAATGGAGAAGCCATCATCGTTGGAGAGGCCGTCGAATATCCAACGCCTGTGAAGGTTAGACCTCGAGAAACAAGACATGGAGCTCCAGGCTTCAATCCTCTGGAGTACGTCTCTAGGCAGCTGGCCGAGGAAAGGAGGATCGACGATATAAAGGAGGAACTTAAGAGAAGACTTGCTGAGAGAAAAGGCAAGACCTCCCTAGCGCCAGAAGTTGCGCCGAACCTCCTACAGCTCTATGCGCCAATACACGCCACTGAAGAAGATATCCAAGCGAAACTGCTTGCCACCTATGGATATGCTCAGCTCTCCTTCAAGAACACGTCCCTCACCTACTATCCAGCAATTCTCTGCGAGGCCTTCATCAATGTAAATCGCAGCAAGCCACCAGTGACGTTTTCTGAAACTGTGAGAAGACTTCTCCCCTGCACGTCCAGGCACTCCAAGGTTTCCTGGAAGTCGTGTGAGGTATATGGCGTCTCATGTGATGAGATTTACACTCAGAATCTCTTGGATGCTCCAGAGCGCGAAGCAAGCTATGTGGAAATTTCAAATCAGCTAACTTCTCCCCAAGAAGTTGAGAAGCTTAAAAGCCACTTTCTAGCTCATGCTTCAGCTGTAGCTACGAAGAAGGTGTTCTATCATCCAGATTTGAAGGTATTTTCGCTGGTTAGCGAGGAAGATTTAGCTAGGCTTGTTGATGAAGCCGCCAAGAAGTTGGAGGAGGAACTCATAGCCGGGATCGAGGAGAAGTATAAGGCGAAGGAGGAGGAGCTGCTCAAGAAGCTGAGTGAAACCAAGCAGGGGATAAAGTCTTGTGAAAAGTTCATTTCTAGCTACTTGAAGGAGATCGCCGTGCTGATGGAGAAGAGGGAGGAGCTGGCGCGCAGTGGGAAATCCACCATCAAGGTTTCTCAGCAGATTAGCTCGAGGCAGCATAGGGTGGAGAGGCTGGAGAGGAAGCTCGTAGACCTCAAGGACCGACTGGAGAGGCTGGAGGAGGAGGTTGAAAGGCTCAAGCAGAGGAAGGAAAGGGAGATTGAGGAGGGAAGGGAAAAGATCAAGGGCTTGCTAGAGAAGAGGCCTAGGCAGCTGTTGATGCAGCCTAAGAAGAGTGAAGTAGAACGCAACGCATTTCAGCTAGTTTGGATACCTGTCTTTAAAGCTGACGTGCTGGCGGATAATGGAGAGAAGACTTGCACTGTGAGAATCGAGTGGAATGCCATTAACGGTAAGGGAGTGTACGGCAGATGCTGCATATGCGGAGAGGAGATACTAGATGTCCATGAAAACTGGCTCTGCTCTATCTGCTTGAAGCCCCTTTGCGAGGAGCACGTCATCAAGTGCAGCATCTGCGAATCTCCTGTGTGTAGGGAAGATTCATGGCAGTGCAAGACATGTGGCGAGGTCTTCTGTAAAAGGGAGGTTGAGCATTGGAAGAAGTGCGCAACTTGCGGAGAGGACTTGTGCAGCAGATGTGTACAGCACTGTGTGCTCTGCGGCGAGGAGGTGAGCTACTGCTCGGAGCACGTGAGGAAGTGCGAGGTCTGCGAGTTTCTCTACTGCGAGAGGCACTATGAAGAGCATATAGCGATCTGCAGCAGGTGTGGAGGGCAGACATGCACAGCCGCGTCAGCTGTTTGCAGCATTTGCAGTAAGGTGTTCTGTGAGAACTGCATTGTGAAGTGCTCGGAGTGCGGCAAGGAAGTGTGCCTCGACCACGCATGGACGTGCAGCAAGTGTGGGAGGGTGTTCTGCAGAAATGAAAGGAGCTTCAGCTGTAAGGTATGTGGAGAAACACTCTGCAAGCAATGTGCTAAGCTCTGCGACGGCTGCTCCAGCTATGTTTGCGAAGAGCATCTCACAACATGCCCGCACTGCGGGAGAAGAGTGTGCACAAACTGCTTGGTTACATACAAGTGGCTAGGCCTCTTCAAGAGGACGGGATGCAGGAGATGTGTGCCTACTCATCAGCGCGCCGTCTGAGGAAGCTGGACCGCAGAGCAGTGAAGCACTGGCTTGAACTTAAGGCGGAGGAGAAGAGGGTAAACCTAGAGCTAATGCAGGAGCGCTACGAGTTCGCCGCTAATAGCGTGAATGGAGTTATTCTGAGCGCTGGCTCAGGACCTTGTAGGGAGGCGACGTATCTATCGCGGAGAGGTGTGGTGGTAGCGCTTGATGTAGATGTCAAGGCAGTTAAGGCATGCGGGGGAAGATTGAGGGGAGACGTTGTTAGAGGAGATATCCTCTACATGCCCTTTAGAAGCGGGGTGTTCGATGCAGTGGTTTCTCTTGAGGTGTTAGAGCATGTGAGAAGCGGGCTTAAAGCCTTAGAGGAGATGCAGCGCGTCTTAAAGCCTGAAGGAGTTTTAGTGGTTTCAACACCCAACAGATTGAGGGGAAGAAATCTGATCGCACTTGTAACTAGGGGGGTAAGGCAACTGCCTCTCATTCACCCAGATCATGTGGAGGAGCACTCCTACTGGTGTCTTGTGAGGAGACTGAAGGAGTTGGGCTTCAAGGTTGAGAGAGTTGAAGGACAGAACATTCCCTTCATCTGGTTAGCCGGGAGAGTGATTAAGATCTCCGAGAAGTTGGCGAAGACGCTGGCAAAGTATCTTCCATCTGTAGCGGACATCGTGCTGATTAGAGCTAGGTTAGCATCCTGATCTGAACATCTTTCACCACTGCGCTCTTCAATAGGGCTTTCTTTATTTCCTCAAGGCTTTTCTCGCACTGTGAAATGTCAGCTACGGCTACCCACTCGGCTAACTCTCCTTTCCTTACGGTACGGGAGTGAGTGAGGGCGAGGTCGATATTGAGATTGCCTAGTATGCGGGCCACTTCAGCTAGGCTTCCGGGGCGATCCTCGATGCTAATCTTAAATTCTACAACTTCTGAGCCAGCCACAGATAGAGGAGATACCACGATCTCTTTTCGCTCGGGGTAGAGAGTTAGCACTACATAGGAGCCCTCAGTTAATCCCAAGTATTCTCTGGCCTTTGAGGGGATGGTGATTCTTCCCTTGGCGTCTACACGGGCAATCTCGGAGAGAACTTCCATGGCTTCATCACGCCCTTTTTAACATTATTGATAGAACCCTTTATAAGAGAACTTCCGTGAAAATCCCATGCTATATGGAGGCGCGCCAGCGATGTCGGAGGAGGATAGGGAACTCGAGCTGATTAAGCGGAAGAAGCTGCTTGAACTTCAGAGGAAGCTGCTGATGCAGAAGGCGGAGCCAAAGGAGGAGCGAAAAGAAGATCCCATAGAATTTCTGCGAGGGAAGCTTGTTAATAGAGGGGAGGAAGTATTGGATGCTGCGCTGTCGCAGTTCCCCGAAGCTGCTAAGTTTATTGCGAGGCAGCTGATGCTTTTGTATAAGGCGGGTAGGCTTAGAGAGCCTATCGATGGAGTGACTCTATATAGCTTGTTCCATAGGCTGGGCATTCCAGTGCGTCTTGAAACAAGAATTAGGATCGTTAAGGATGGCAAGGTCATGTCTCTGGCGGAGAGACTTCGTGGAGAGGATTAGCCTCTCTAGCTGTGCATTATCTGTGCAGCTATATTAACTATGGAAACCCTTATCATGCTCACTGCTATGGCTGCTATGATGAATGCCATGATCTTAGAGAGGATTGCTGCGCCGCGTCTACCGATCTTGCTGAGAACCTTCTCGGAGTTGACTAGGAGTACCCAAGCTATGAGGGTGTTAGCGGCTATGGAGAAGAAGGCGTGGACTGGGCTGTAGGGAGGCTGCATTAAGTAGATCACCGTGTAGAGGCTCCCTGGTCCAGCTAATAGCGGTGTGGCAAGAGGTACCACGGAGACCTCTTCGGGGCGGAGCTTCGTGAACTTCTCTTTACCTAAAAGCCCCTCCACGGCTATGATGAAGAGAAGGATACCACCAGCTATTCTGAAGTCATCCATGGAGACGTTGAACACTTTAAGAATATACCACCCAGCCACTGCGAAGAACAGAAGGAGGGCTGAAGCAACCTTAACAGAGCTCTTAATGATCTTGATGCGTTCAGTCGGCGGAAAGTCCTTAGTGACACTGTAGAAGATGGGGATGTTGCCTACTACATCGAGAATTACGAAGAGCAAGATGAAGGCTTCGAAGAAACTTCGAAGCTGCTCCAGCATCGAATTCCACGCCCGCGCAATGGAGAAGCAGATTACCTTGCCTTGAGCATCCTAATAGCCTTAAAGGTATTCCCGCAGAGAGAGCATCTGTAAAGCTCCACTGCGAGGACCTTTCGCCCATGACCGATCTCCTTGAGAATCCAGCCTTTAACCGGGGAGGAGACCTCCATCTCGCATCTCGGGCACTTCAACTGGATTCATCTCCCTTAAGGAGTTGCCCATGGTAAATTCTGCTAGCTATGCAGATGATGGAGACAGCTACGGCTTTCCAGAACTCAAAGGTGAGCTCTGAGAGCACCGGTGCTCTGAGTGAGATTCCTTGAATGTTGGCGGTTAGTTCCCCGGTTCCAGTGAGGAAGGGCATCTCAAAGGAGAATTCAACTGGAGACTGTACCACGCCTATGCTGGCAAAGACGGGAAGGAGCATGATGATTATGATCAGCGAGATCACGTAGAAGGGGATCTTCTTCCAAGCGAATCCCATTACGTGCCTAGACGCCTTTCTACTTGCTGTGAGAGATGCCGTGATCATTGCGGGAACAGCAGCCAGCGCGAGAAGCTTTGCAGCTAGCACTAAATAGTCTATCACTGGAACGCGCATGGTGTCGCCTAAAACTCCAATGTTGTAATAGAAGGGTGAAAGCTCCACAGATACTAGATTTTCTCCAACTCTGAAGATCCACCAGGGCTCCGTTGAAAGAGCTACCCACGCTATGGCTGCCGCCGCCACGAAGCCCGGCCAATTTACCTTGGGCATTAGGACTTCCCTCCTATGGGGTAGGTAAAGTAGACGGGTAGGTTAGGCATTGTGAGGGGCATTGAGATCTCCACGCCGTAGACAGATGCCTTGAGAACTCCGTCCTTTACAGCGCCCACAAAGTGTATGATGTACACGGGCTCCCCAGTGACCGGATCAGCGCCTACATCCAAGTGCTGGCTAAGTATGTGAGCAGAGCCTTCCGGGGTAGTCTCCACAACGATTCTCAGTTCCCGCGACTCCATAGAGGGGACTTCAACTGGCAATGGGAGATAGCCCTTTGCCACCAAGTACTCCTCTCCAGGATGCTTCTGATCCACACATGTTAAGTTGAAGGAGATCTCCTCAACGGTGAAAGTAGTATTCATCGTGTTATTGACCATCATTACGAGGTCTACGCGCATGTAGCCAGTTGAAGAGTTAAAGGACAAGTTTTCAAATCCTTTAAAGGTTAGATGAGGAGGAGAAATTTGGATCTGCGGAAGTTTTAGCTCCATTAGGGAGTCCAGCTTGCCTCCATGCTCCAAGCAGCCATAGCCGAAGGGAGCTAGGAAGAGGAGGGCTGAGATCAAGATCATAGAGAGTTTAACTGCGCGTTCACTCATGCTATCATGCACTCCAGTTGCTGAGCAGTATGGCACTAGGAACTAATAAAGTCTGAGGGAGTGCGTGAAAGCTCTAAGAGGTCTTCAACTTGATTTCTATGAAGTTTTCATTGGTTAGCGTTGGGCACATGGGGCAGCGCATCTCCACCTCTTCAACGAGGGCCTTAGCTTCCTCCTCGCTCAAGCCCTTCACAGAGACCTCAATCTTGATGTTCCTCAGCCCGGCATAGCCATTTCCGGTTTTCATAGCATCTAAATCTAGCTCGGCGGTGGAGCGTACTTTGAGGTCTTCGAAGGAGAGGCCTTTCTGCTCAGCGAGATACTTAAAAACTTCTGCAAAGCAATTAGCTAAAGCCACTAGGATCAGCTGTGGAGGTGTTGGCAGCTCTATTCCTCCTACTCCTCCGAAGGCGGGGGGTATAGAGGTTTCAAACTCGAACTTACCGCTTCTCGCTTTAGCTCCTTTTTCAGTGAGAGTAGAGACTACTGCAATCTTCACGATGTCGGCCAAATCGGGCACCTCTCGCCTATATGGTGTCGTAGACTTTTACACCTGCACTCTTCAACACTTGATAGGCTTTTCCCTCGTCGCTGACCTTCATGAAGATGATGCTCCCAGAGCCAGTGTAGGCATAGTCTATGTTGATCTCGTGGTCTCCGAGGATCTTTGAGATCTGATAGACGCCTGCACGCATATCTATGGCGAGGATGTCGACTTTGCTGACAGCCATGCCAGCCTTCTGTAGAGCCTTCACAGCTAAGTCAACGTTATCGACGACCATTCTGACAATACCGTGGTTGCCAGCTTCAGCTATTCCCATAGCCTTTATGTTTACGCCAGCCTCTTGGAGGAGGCGTGCCATCTCAGAGAGTCTTCCCGGTTTATTTTCAAGGAATACACTGAGCTGAGTTATCAAGAGATAACCCCCTCAACATCACAGAGCAGAAAATTAGCCCACCCCTCAGCTTCTATAGTATGTGCTGAACAAGGATTTATAGGTGAGCCCACAGCATCTTCACCTCAAGCTCCTCAAATCCACGATTCTCTTGGCTTTACCCTCGCTGCGAGGTATGGCTCCAGGCTCCAACAGTTCCACGGAGGCTGCAACCCCAAGGGCTTCACGCAGCTCCTCTTCCACTCTCCTCTGCAAGATAACGAGCCGCGTTAGAACATCTGTGGCTGCTCTAGGTGAAAGCTCCACCCTTACAAGCAATCTGTCAAGTGCGCCAGGCCTATCCACTACCAGCTGATAGTTAGGGGTTAACCCATCGATTCTTGACAGCACCTCCTCCACTTGGCTTGGAAACACAGCTACACCCCTCACCTTGATCATGTCATCCGTCCTCCCCCGAATTCTCATGATTCTTGCATGTATTAACCCGCAACTGCATGGATCAACTTCCAGCATGGAGACATCCCTGCTTCGATACCTGATGAGAGGCAATGCCTCCTTAGTGAGCGTAGTGAACACAAGCTCTCCCTCCTCTCCAGGTTCGACGGGCTCCCCGGTTTTAGGATCTATCACCTCAACGAGGAAGTGATCCTCCCAAACGTGGAGCCCGCAGCGCTCAGGGCACTCTATAGCTACCCCAGGTCCATAGAGCTCTGACATGCCGTAGATATCGTGAGCTCTTAGCTTGAGGTTTTCTTCAACCTGTCTTCTAAGACCCTCTGACCAAGGCTCTGCTCCGAAAATTCCTAAGCGGAGTCTAAAGTCCCTCTCGAGGTCGAAGCCGTGGTCTCTAGCGTATTCAGCTAGGTAAAGGGCATAGCTAGGCGTGCAGCAGAGCACGGTGGTGCCAAGATCCCTCATCAAGGTGAGCTGCCTCTGAGTGTTTCCAGCGCTGGCGGGGATGACCTTAGCGCCTATAAGCTCCGCGCCGTAGTGCAAGCCTAGCCCCCCGGTAAAGAGCCCGTAGCCATAGCTCACCTGCACCACATCTCTGCTGGAGGCTCCAGCTACCAGTAGGCAGCGTGCATCGAGTTCGGCCCAAGTTTCGATGTCTTTGGCGTTGTAGGCTACGACTGTGGGAAGCCCTGTTGTACCTGAGCTGGCGTGGACGCGCACCACCTCTTCGAAGGGAACTGCCAGCATGCCAAGCGGATAGTTCCTCCGGAGATCATCCTTGACCGTGAAGAACTTGGTTCTTTGCAAGTCTTGAATGCTCTTTACGTTATCTGGCTTTAAGCCTTGCTCATTGAACTTCTTCTTGTAGAAGGGCACTCTATCGTAGACGTATCGCACCAGCCTTCTAAGAAGCTTGGACTGGTGTTCTTGAAGCTCTGCTCTAGATCTGAAGCGTTTAGCCTTCGCTAGGATCCTTGCTTCCATACTCCCACGAGAATAGAAGCCAATGCACATCACAGTATTATTTGTTCTGGGCAAAGCAACTTGCCCTCTAGGGCATGATATAACGGTGACATCACCTTTTTAATATCTTGTGAATATAGAAGTAGTATGGCGATGAGGAGGCCCTCGATCACTGAAGATGTGAGGAGGCATTCACCCCTCTGAGCCACTTAGCTGGCTTAAAGGTGATGCTCTGTGGACGTACTGCTCATCAACCCTCCCACTACAGCAGATATAGAAACCCAGAGAACTTTAGGCTTGAAGGCGCCTCCGCTTGGCTTGGCTTACATCGCTGCAGTGTTGGAGCGTGAAGGGCATAGAGTGAGGATAGTGGATGCTCCAGCTCTCGACTACACCTTCCAAGACGTGCAGCGCCACGTTAAGTTGGAGCAGCCAGATGTGGTGGGCATTACCTCCACTACGCCCACTATTTACGATGCTATGAGGACTGCAAAGGCTGTGAAAGAAGCTGACCCGGACATCAAGGTGCTGATAGGAGGGCCGCATGTAACCTTCTTAGCGGAGGAAACTCTTCAGGAGTGCCCGCACTTCGATGTGGCGGTGATAGGGGAGGGGGAGGTTACTGCCTGTGAGCTAATGAGGGCATTTGAGAAGGGGGTCCCTCTCAAGGAGATTAAAGGGATCGCCTTCCGCAGTGAAGATAAGGTGATTGTCACGCCCCCTAGACCTCTAATACAGAACTTAGATGAAATACCATTTCCAGCTAGGCATCTACTGCCCATGGACAAGTATACTGTGCTCGGACAGCAGACAGTAATAGGACACGTGATGTCGAGTAGGGGGTGTCCCTTCCGCTGCATCTTCTGCTCATCTTCAAGGATTTTTGGCAAAGTGTGGAGGGGGAGAAGCCCCAAGAATGTAGTGGATGAAATAGAAGAACTCTGTGATAAGTGGAAGGCCAAGCACATCGAGTTTGCTGACGATACTTTCACCTTAAACATGAAGAGGGCTGAGGAGATATCCAAGGAGATCATTAGAAGAGGCCTTGACATTTTCTGGGCTTGCGGTGCTCGCGTTGACACCTTGAGGAGGGAGCTTGTTCAGTGGATGAAGAAGGCTGGCTGTCACGTCATTTACATAGGCGTAGAATCGGGGTCCCAAAGGATATTAAACCTCTTGAAGAAGGGGATTAGGCTAGAGCAGGTCATTAAAGCTGTGAAGTGGCTTAAGGAAGCTGGAATGGAGATCACCGCCAGCTACGTCATTGGAACTCCTGGCGAAACCAAAGAGGAGGTAGAGCGGACGATCAAGTTTGCAGTTAAGCTGGATACTGATTTTGCTCAGTTCACGGCAATGACTCCCTATCCGGGCACTGAGGTTTACGAGTACGCTAAGAGGGAAGGGTTGCTGCTAACGAATGATTGGTCGAAGTTCACTACCATTAAGCCCGTGATGAGAACCAAGGAGCTTTCAGCCGAGGAGATTGAGAAGCTGGTTTCTAAGGCCTACAGGAAGTTCTATTTAAG
This sequence comes from Thermoproteota archaeon, assembly GCA_021160575.1. Classification (GTDB taxonomy): domain Archaea; phylum Thermoproteota; class Methanomethylicia; order Methanomethylicales; family JAGHCH01; genus JAGHCH01. Next base: position 9,717 of record JAGHCH010000121.1, read on the forward strand.
GCCAAAGTTCCTCTGGAGGCAGCTTAAGAAGGGAAGGCTACCGCTCATCTTCCTAGTTCTTAAGAACTACCTTTCAGGGAAGAAAGCTTCCCCCTCTTCTTGAAACTCAATCACGCATGGGGAGAAAGCAAATGGTCGAGATCAAGGTGATTAGAGGAGACATCACAGAGCTGGAAGTGGAGGCAATAGTCAACCCAGCCAACAGCCTCTTAGTGATGGGTGGAGGTGTAGCAGGAGCTATTAAGAGGAAGGGCGGCAGGGAGATAGAAGATGAAGCGCGTAGGCATGCCCCTCTCCCTGTCGGAGAGGCTGTAGCCACCTCGGCTGGAAGGCTACCAGCTAAGTATGTTATCCATGCTCCCACCATGGAGATGCCAGCGGTAAGGACGGATAGCGAGAAAGTCTATAAGGCCGTGAGAGCAGCTTTGAGAGTTGCTTCCTCCATGGAGCTTAAGGAAGTTGCATTCCCGGGGATGGGAACTGGCGTCGGGGGAGTCCCCCTAAAAGAAGCTGCAGAAACTATGGTGAGAGCTATTTTAGACCATGCTGAGCGAAGGGGGCTTCCTCAGCGGGTGCTGCTCGTAGCTTTCAGCGAGGATCTTGAAGAGGCCTTCAGAAAAGCTGTGGAAAAGCTGGTTACAAGGCAGTGAAGGCGTCAGCCCTCGTGACCAGCCATCATCCAACATGGTCAGACCTTTCGAGCTCAATCATCCGCCAGTTGAGTATCAGTGAAGAAGGATCCTCAAAAGCCTTGCGAGTCAACTTCTATGTGCAAAATGCCTCAACTTAGTTAAGCAGAAGTCTATGAGAAGTTCGGCCTCGAGGGAAGCTATGGTACTAGCAGTAGCTACGATAGCCCTAGCATTCTTTATTACTGCGCTCCAAATAAATCCACGATGGAGATCTTGACAATTGCCGCCTTCATCCAGTGATCATGATCATAGCTAGCTGTTTTCAAGCAAGCCATTCTCTAGCCCCTCTTTACCTTGGCGGAAAAGACCTTAACCTTCTCTTCAAGCTGAGAGATCGTTGAGAGGATATAGTTAATCTTCGCCTCAAGGTCTGGCTGAGAAAAACGCTCCACATGTACCACCTCTAATTAGCTTAGAAGGCAAAATGAAAAATAAGTGGAGGCCTCGAAGGCGACCGCCCGCCTCCATGCTAAGGAATAAGCAGCTCGGGGATCTCAAAGAGCCCGAAGATTTTCTCAGCGGCAATCTCCGTCACGTATACAGTTCCGCCAGATAATATGAAGAACACGGCAAGATGGAAGACGAGCGTTTCTATAGCTCCTCCATGGGCCACTTTCACCATGAAGGCATTAACTGCCGCTAAGGATACTATGAGAAAGAGAGAGGTGAGCTGCAGATAGCTTTCCGGGATTGGTTGCAGCACTAGAAAGGATTGCATTTGGATTTTAGAGAGAAAGTAGGAGAACATGCTTATCAGCTTCATCACAAAGATAGCTACAATCACCGTGAGCACGTGTAGGACATACATTGTCGACTCAAAGGCCTTGGCTATCTGCTCGCGCCTCTTTCGAAGTTCAAGAAGCTTAGCTGCAATATCGCTCATGGTCTCCCCCACAGACAAGGGGTCGCCGCCTCTCTCTAAGGTCTTAGAGAACACCCTTGTGCACATCTGCACCAAATGGCTTCCACATTCTCTGACAAAGAACTCCCAAGCAACTGCCTTATCCACTCCACCTTTGACCCTCTTGTAGAAGTTTCTGATCGGCATGGTGAGCTCGCTGAACTCGCTTCTGAGGATTGCTTGAACAGCATAGACTACGAGAGGCACAGTGGACATTATCCTGCCTAGGCTTCTGAAGAAGACTGGAACGTGCTCATTAAGCCTCATAGTCCGCTTTTCTACGCGCTTGGAGAGATATCCGGGGAATATCAGAGCTACACCTGCAGCTGTAAGCGAAAGTCCTTGGGAAAACCCTAGCTGATGCAATATTACAGCGGCAGCCACCCCACCTCCAACACATGCTGGTAGAACCTTTTTGAAGAGAGAATACCTCGGAATACTGTCCTTGCACGAACAGAGGAGCGGATCTTTTGGTAAGAAGATATAGGATGCTAGAGCTAACGCCAAGAGGGCAGCTACGGATCCAGCGAAGGCTGAGACTAGCATTTTAGGGTCTCCAGCCCCCCAAACCATAGATAATAGCAGGAAGTTTACTACAACGAAAACTGATGCCGACATTACGGTGGAGTATATTCCTAGAAGCACCTTAACGGCTTCTAAAATGCGTTCATAGCGTGCAACGAACTCTTCCGTGATAACGTGAAGCTCGGATTTAAGGAAGGATTGAAGATCTTCACCTACAGCCAATATCTGGGCCAGCCGTATCAAGAAGTCTCGAAACACCCGATTCCTCACTTGTTCAGATACTATTTCGCATGCCTTAGAGAGACCGTACTTCCATTTGGCGCCTAGAAGGTGTATGCACTTGACGTAGCTGGCGAATACATCATACTCGCTCGACTCCCCGGCAATTCTGAAGAGCTCTTCGCGGGGAGGCTTTGCAGTTGAGATGGAGTATAGGAAGGCTATGAGAAAGAGGAGTTTCTCGTCCACTACTTCTGAGGGAAGTAGTGCGGCAAGCTTTCTGAAAGGTCCAGGGAGCCTCAGCTTCTTCACCAGAATTTCTCCCCCTTCTCGAGAAGCTCTATGCAGCGCTCCAGTCCGAGAGTGTAGGTTTTGATTATGGCTTTCCACACATCGAAGTAGTTCATCACGCCTCTTTGGATGAGAAGTTCAAGGAACTTAGCTCGCAGGTCAATTTCTTCGTAGATCCTCTTGAGTTCGCGGCGGGGAATGCCTCGCAGAACGGCGATCTTGTTTTCTAGGAGGTAGCTGCTCCCCATTCCTCTGAAGAGGAATTTGTCGGTGACGGGGTCCCATGTGAACACTGGGAGGTACATGACGGTGTTGGACTCGGTGTCGTAACCCATGATCTCGTTTACGCTGAGAACTCTTCTCTTCAGCATTCCAGAAGCATCATAGACGGCGCTCTGGATCAACACTATGTTGAGGTTGTCGATGTGGGTTTTAGGCACGTCGATGGGATGGCTGGTGATCCTCTGGATGAGCCTCTCCACGGAGGCTGCGTGGAAGGTTGCCATGACGGGGTGTCCGGTCTGCATGGCTTGAAAGGCAATGTTGCCCTCCTTACCTCTGATCTCGCCCACGATGATGTAGTTGGGCCTTTGCCTCAGCGCTGCTTTAAGCAGGTCGAACATAGACACTGATGATGCTTCGCTACCAGTCTCCCTAGTTACTTCGGAGACCCAGTTTTCGTGGGGGAGGTTTACTTCGGGGGTGTCCTCGATGGATACCACCTTTGCCGTAGGCTTAATGAAGGCAGAGATGGCGTTTAGCGTCGTAGTCTTCCCGCTGGCTGTTTCTCCGCAGATGAAAAGGCTATTGCCCTCGCTAAGCATGATCCAGAGGTAGCCAGCTATCCTCGCATCAAAGGTGCCCCAATTGATGAGCTGTGTCACGCTGAGAGGCACTTTGGAGAACTTTCGAATGGTGAAGTTGGAGCCCCTTCTACTTACATCCTTTCCAAAGACTAGGTTGAGCCTCGAGCCGTCGGGAAGAGAGGCGTCCACTATGGGTCTAGCGTGGGATACTGGGCGTCCAATGTACTCGGA
>JAGHCH010000022.1 GCA_021160575.1 Thermoproteota archaeon
AGGCGGCGGGTTGGCAAGACCAGACTTTTATTGGAGGCTCTCAAGGACTTTGAAAACTCGATCTATCTTCTCGCAGATCTCTCGGAGAGCATTCTAGACATTTTTGCCAAGGAGATTTCGAGGAAGTACGGGTTCATCAGGTTTGCCAACTGGGAGGAGTTCTTCGAGTTTCTCTACAGCAGAGCTTCTCGTGAGCCCTTCATAGTTGTGATAGATGAGTTTCAGTATTTATACAAAGTGTATAAGCCTTGGGTTACTGTGCTTCAGAGGTGGTGGGAGCGGCTTAAGGAGACCTCCATCAAGCTAGTTCTCTGTGGCTCCATCATCTCAGCTATCTATAAGGTGGGCATAGGGTACGGATCAGCCCTTTACGGTAGGAAGACCTATGAAATCGAAGTGAAGCCTCTTAGATTCCTCGATGCGAGGAAGTTCTTCCCCAGCTACTCCATGGAGGATGCTGTGCGAGTCTATGCGGTGCTGGGAGGCATTCCAAGATACCTGGAGGAGTTTGACCCGGAGAGGAGCGTCCTCGAAAACATTGAAACCAAGATCTTGAAGCCCGGGGCATTCCTCTACAATGAGCCTTACAACCTTCTCCTAGAGGAGTTTAAGGATGTGCACCGCTACTTCGCCATCCTATTAGCGGTGGCGCAGGGGTATACCAAGTTCAACGAGATATCCAGCTACTCTAGGATATCGCCCAATAAGCTGCCCAAATACCTAGGAACGCTGGAGCGTGTTGGAGTACTGGAGAGGAAAACTCCAGTGACAGCTACGAAGGTGAAGACAAGGACTACACGCTACAAGATTAGAGACTGCTTCTACGACTTCTACTTCAAGTTTGTCTATCCGAATAGAAGCGCCATAGAGTATGGGGCATACACCCTCAATCCCGAGGAGCTGGAGCAGCATGTAGCCAAGGTGTTCCAGCAGGAGGTGGCGGTGGAGGCTATAGTTGAGCTGAGCATGCGTCGGCAGCTTCCCCTGAAGGTTTCGCGCATCGGAGGCTGGTGGCATAGAGGCGAGGAAATTGATGTTGTGGCGCTTGATGAGCAGAGCAGCAGAATGCTCCTCTGCGAAGTCAAGTGGGGCACCTTGAAGAAGAGGGAGGTGCATAGACTGCTCCGAGAGCTGGCTTCAAAAGCCGAAGCAGTAGATTGGAGAAAAGAGCGGAGGAAAGTACACTGCATGGTGTTTGCAAGAAGACTTGAAGAGGAGGCAGAGTTAAGGAAAGAACTACCAGTGAACACCTCAGCCTTCGACTTACTAGACCTAGAGAAGCTTAGCTAGAGGCAAGGCGCGCGTCATAGGCCCAGCTGGCTTGAAATCTCCTGCATAGCCTCAAGCGACAACCTTAGAAACTCTTGTAGAGGAACGCCGAGCTCCTCTATCCCAGTGATCTTGGAGCGGTCTACACCTCTTGCGAAATCCTTGGATTTCAGCTTCTTAAGGAGGCTCTCCACTCGCACTTCGCTCAGCTTTTTGTTGGGCATCACCAAGGCTGTAGCCACTATGAGCCCGGAGGCTTGATCAGCTGCTTGAAGAGCCTTCACCATAACTTGGCCTTCCTCTGAAGAAGGGGAAATCCCTGTGTACTCGTTGTGGCCGGCAATGACCTTTAGCAGCTCCTCTGGCAGTGCCTCTTTAAGCAGCTCAGCTGCCTTAGCTCCGTGAAGCTTCATGTCCTTACCCACTAAGTCGTAGTCGAGATCATGGAGAAGCCCTACTAGACCCCACACAGCTTCATCCTTTCCAAGCTTTTGAGCAAGCCGCCTCATAATAGCTTCAACGGCTAAACAGTGCTTGCGCATCTTATCGTTCTTCAGATACTTGTAGAGCAGTTGAAGGGCTTCAACCCTCGACATCAAAGCAGGACACCACGCGGCAGAGGTTTCACTGTAGAGCTGCCCATCAAGCTATTTAATCTTCTCCAGCAAGATGGCTGGACAGACCCGAGTGACGCCTTCCAAGGATTCTAGGCGCTTCACAAACTCCGTTAATTCAGCGGAGTTTCTAAACCAACACTCAGCCAAAATCATGTGATCCCCACTTGAAGAGTAGAGGCTGATCACCTCGCTCATATTCTTCAAATGCTGGAGAACATGGAGAAAGTGCTCAGGCATAGTGTCTACGCCTATTAAGGCATCTATCTCGAAGCCAAGCTTTCGGGGATCAACTTGAACAGTATACCTCTCGATAACCTTCTCCCTCTCAAGCTTGGCGATTCTCTTACGTACAGCAGTCTCGGTAACACCTAGCCTCTCAGCTATCTTTACGTAGGGCATTCTGGCGTTTTCAAGTAGGATTTTAATCAGATCAAGGTCTGAAAATCGCACCATAAGGTATATTAAAGCAAACATACTTATAAAGTTATCCGAACAGAACTTCTTGAGAGGTGTAAGGAAGTGGGCGAAATCCCTCTACTAGGAGAGAAGATGCCAAGTTTTGAAGCCCAGACAACCAAGGGGAAGATAAGGTTCCCAGAGGACTATAAGGGGAAGTGGGTGGTGCTCTTCTCCCATCCAGCGGACTTCACGCCGGTCTGCACCACAGAGTTTGTAGCCTTTCAGAAGAGGTATGAGGAGTTCAAGAAGCTGAACTGCGAATTGATTGGCTTGAGCATAGATCAGGTGTTCAGCCACATCAAGTGGGTGGAGTGGATTAAGGAGAAGCTGGGAGTTGAGGTTGAGTTTCCAATTATAGCCGATGATACCGGACAGATATCGCAGATGCTAGGTATGATCCACCCCGGCAAGGGAACCAACACTGTGAGAGCGGTCTTCATCGTAGACCCGGAGGGCGTAGTGAGGGCTATCATGTACTATCCGCAGGAGCTGGGGAGAAACATGGATGAAGTGCTTAGGATGGTGAAGGGACTGCAGACGGCGGACAAATATGATGTAGCCATTCCAGCTAACTGGCCTAACAACGAGCTAGTGGGCGACAAGGTGATCATACCTCCGGCAACCGACGAGAAGACGGCAAGGGAGAGGCTGGAGAAGGCTAAGGCTGGAGAGATCGAGTGCTTTGATTGGTGGTTCTGCTATAAGAAGCTCTAGGAGGTGTTGAGTGTTGAAGAAAACTCTGGAGTGTTTGGTTAAGGCATTCATAGGTGAGAGCCAAGCAAGGAATAGATATACCTTCTACGCTAAGGTGGCTAAGGAGGAGGGATACCAGCAGATAGCTGAGATCTTTCTTTTGACGGCTGAGAACGAGAAGGAGCATGCCGAAACACTGTTCAAGCTGATTCAAGAGCTGCGCCGGCAAGCTGGCGGTGAGCCTACTGAGATAAAGGTTGAAGCTGCAGCGCCTCTCATCTTTGGCGGTACTGCCGAGAACTTGAAGGCAGCTGTCGCCGGGGAGAACTACGAGTACACTACTATGTACCCTGAGTTTGCCAAGGTGGCTGAGGAGGAGGGCTATCCAGAGATTGCCAAGAGGCTTAGAGCTATTGCCAAGGCGGAGGAGCACCATGAGGAGCGGTACAAGAAGCTGCTGAAGGAGGTGGAGATGAGCATGGTCTTCAAGAAGAACCGTGAAGTCTGGTGGGTTTGCATGGAGTGCGGCTACGTGCACTACGGCGTAGAGCCTCCAGAGGAGTGCCCGTCCTGCGGTCATCCAAGAGGCTACTTCCAAGTCAAGTGCGAAGAATACTGAGGAGATCTACACATGACTGAAATTCTTCAAATCTACAAGTGCAACATCTGCGGCAACATCATCGAAGTAGTTCACTCAGGGGCGGGGGAGCTAGTCTGCTGTGGGCAGCCAATGGAGCTACTGGAGGAGAAGACTAGCGGCGCTGGACAGGAGAAGCATCTGCCAGTAGTGGAGAAGACCGCTAAAGGCATTAAAGTGAAGGTTGGAGCTGTAGAGCACGTCATGGAGGAGACCCATTACATTGAATGGATTGAAGTGATTTGCGGAGAATCCTCTTGTAGAAGATACTTGAAGCCCGGCGAGAAGCCGGAAGCCGAGTTTGAAGGCGTGGCGGGGAAGGTGAAAGTCAGAGAGTTCTGCAACCTCCACGGGCTGTGGAGCGCTGAAATCACCCTTTAATTTCTCTCCTCTTTCTTGAAGGCTTCCTCTTGGCTAGGTTTTGAAGGCAGTTTTAGAGAGAGCAATCGAGGAGTATAACTGGTATAGAGTTCTTGATGCCTTTGCTAGCTTGTTTTCATTAGAGGGAGAGGAAGTGACCGTGCTTTTTGAGAGGAGCTTCCGCTCCACTTGCGGCTTTTACGATTATATAGATGACTTTGAGCTCATTCTTGAAGACCTTGGCATAAATGTTCAACTACTGAGTGTTGAGGAGACTGGCTGGGGAGCTATTGTGAGATTTGCGGTGAAGATCCATTGATGGAGATGGAAGCATCTACTTTATTAGTTGGTTTGACTGTGGGGTAGCTAGGTTTGACATTGAAGCTTAGGGTTGGTAGAAAGGGCTACATCGTATTGCCCAAGGCTGTTCGCGAGGCGGTGGGCATTGATGAGGGGGATGAGGTTATCGTTGAGATAAGGGATGGCATTTTGTTGAAGCCTGCTAGGAAGGTGGATACTGTTAGGCTTCTTGAAGCCTTGAGGAGCCATGTGAAGGTGCTTAAGAAGATAGCTGGGCGTAGAGAGCCCATCCCTGGAGAGCTGTCGCGGGTGAGCCTCGAGGAGGAGTTTGAGGATTGAAGGTTTTTGTTGACGCTTGCCTGTTGATCTACTTAAACACCCTTGCAGATGTGCATGCGAGAAGCGCCTGTGAAAACTTCTACTTGGATTTGGTGTCTAGGTACAAGGTGTTTGTAGACGTCTTGGTTCTTGACGAGCTGATTTACATTTCAGAGAAGAAGTATGGTGTGCCGAGCAGTGTTACTCTTAACTTTATAGATTCAGTGGTGCTGCCCTACGCGGCTATTCTCGGTCTAGGTGAAGAAGTTCAGGCAAGCTTGCCACTTTATCGAGAAGTATGGC
>JAGHCH010000018.1 GCA_021160575.1 Thermoproteota archaeon
GTTATCAGAGAGCTTGTGGAGAACTCGCTTGATGCGTGCGAGCTCTATCAAATCCCCCCAGACATTAGGGTTAGATTAACTAGAGTTTCAGAGAATGTCTACCAGATAAGAGTGGAGGACAATGGTGTAGGCGTCCCCTACGAGCACATCCCCTCTGCCTTTGCTCAAGTTCTCTTTGGCTCAAAGTACACTCTCCGGCAATCACGCGGCATTTTCGGCTTAGGAGGGAAGATGGCAATCCTCTACGGGCAGATAACCACCAACAGTCCTGTCAGAGTGATGTCAAGCACCGGAGGCTTTGAGAAGTACTTTTTCGAGTTGATGATTAATATACAAGAGAACAAGCCCATCGTAAGAAAGAGGGAGATCCTCCCCAACAACGGTAGATGGCACGGAACTATTGTAGAGTTCAAGTTTGAGGGAGACTACAACAGAGCTAAACCGAAGATTATTGAGTACTTCAGGCAAACCTCGATAGTTCTGCCGTATGCTAATATAACATTCATCGATCCCGACGGGATACTCTACCGGTTTGAAAGAGTAACTGACCAAATGCCCCCGCCTCCAAGGGAGGTAAAGCCTCATCCTTACGGAGTCGACGTGGAAACCGTGAAGAGGATGCTCAATGCAACCAAGAGCAACACCTTACTCGACTTCCTTGTTAACAACTTCCACCGAGTTGGAAGAGCCATCGCCCTCAAGTTTCTCAAGAGGGCTAAGCTCAACCCTAGGCTTAATCCACGCTCCCTCATGCAGAAGGATATCGTCGCCCTAGTGAAGGCTATGAGGCACTTCAAAGGCTTCCTGCCGCCTGATGCCTCGCACCTTTCCCCCATAGGAGAATCCTTGTTTCTCAAGGGCATAATTCGGGAGTTTAAGCCAGAATTCGTGAAAGTTGTCTGTCGCAAGCCCTCCTCCTATGGAGGGCATCCCTTCATTGTCGAGACAGCAATAGCCTATGGAGGAGAGATCCCTCCTTCCTCCTCTCCCGGCGACGTGCTGGTCTTCCGCTTCGCCAATAAGATCCCTCTCCTTTATGATCTTCACAACGATGTCACTATGAAGGTAATCCGCCGGATCAGGTGGTCAAGGTACAAGGTGGATCTCGGCAGCATGCCCATCGCCTTCTTCGTCCACATATGTTCAACCAAAGTTCCTTACAAGACTGTGGGTAAAGAATACATTGCTGATCAGCCTGAAGTCGAGTATGAAATTGAATGGGCGTTAAAGACTTGTGCTAGAGCCCTAAGGAGATATCTCTCACGCAAAGAGAAGGCCGTGGTTGCTCAAAAAAGGTTCTTAGTCTTTGAAAAGTACTTGCCCCTTATAGCGTCTTTTGCAGCTGACCTAGCTGGAAGAGAAGAGCCTCCAGATGTGAACAAGCTGCTGAGGAGGGTGGCTCCACAGTATGCAGTTGTGGGAGAGGCAAAGCCAAGAAGTTCTAGCTAAGCTCTCTGAGCTGGGACTAGATATTTATAACCAGCTTAAGAGAGGGGTTTTCCCGAAGATAGAGATCCCCAGCCGAGCTACCTCAAACATTTACTTTGATGAAGTTCTCTGTCAATATGTTCTTGGAGAGCAGAGAATACGGCGCAGCGCTGGAAACATCAAGCAGATTCGCTCCTTCACTCAGCTGCTCTGGGTAGCCCACTTTGCCAAGACGCTTGTCCAAGCACAGAAGAGCAGCACTCTCAGAGACCTCTATTACCACTCCCTTAACTACGGCATACGCTTCAGAGGACAGAAGGAATCCGATGAGACAGTAACAGATTTGGAGACTGTCCTCCACATGCCGCGGGAGGCCTTTAACATCTTTCCAAAAGAGAGAAGCGCCATCTTCGGCGATCTTACCATAGAGTATACCATCCCAGAAACCCATAGAGGAAGAAAAGTGAACTTAGCCTCTAACCCCGATGGAGTCATGATAGGGCTATCAGTAGCCCACGCGGAGTTCATCGAATGCAATGCTGACAAGGTGATCGCCATAGAGAAGAACGCAGTTTTCAGGAGATTTATAGAGGAGAGGGTCTACCAGAAGTTCAACGCCATTCTAATAGACACCGCTGGGCAAGCTCCAAGACTCGCTAGACTGCTTATAAGGCGTCTCAATAAAGAGCTAGGCTTGCCGGTCTACATACTCACCGATGCCGATCCGTGGGGGATGCACATCGCCATGGTGATCATAAGGGGCTCAGCTAATGCAGCTCATTTAAGGGAGTTAACAACCCCCGACGCTAAGTGGCTAGGTGTATGGGCAACTGACATAAGAAGATACAATCTTCCCTCCTTCCCTCTGACGAAGCTCGATGAGGAGCGCCTCAAAACGCTCGAAGTAGATCCACGATACCGCGACCACTTCTGGCAACGCGAAATAGCTGAATTCCGAAGGCAGAGGAGGCGTGCAGAACTCGAGGCTTTCAGTGCCCATGGACTCACGGCAATTGTAGACAAGTATCTGCCCAGAAAGCTGAGAGAGCTGGCTGGATAGCCGCTTTCTCCTCCTTCTAGGTAGCAAAAGTTATCTAGCATTCCTACATAACGGTTAATCTCCCCCTCCCAAGGAGGGGCATTCATGGAGCAGCCTGAGACCTTTAGGGCACTCGGGGTAGCAGAGTTCTTCTACCGCAACAGAGCGATAGCTGGCTTCACAAACCCCACACGCTCAGTGTACCAAACCATACGCGAGCTGATTGAAAACGCACTTGACGCCACCGAGATGCACGGCATCCCTCCAGATATCCGAGTTATAGTAAAGAAGCTTCAAAGTGAAAGTGACTTCGACCTCCTTGAGATAACCGTGGAGGATAACGGCATCGGGATTCCCCCAGAACATGTTCCGAGAGCCTTCTGCTCCGTTCTCTACGGGTCGAAGTACGTGAATCGGCAATCGAGAGGGGTCTTCGGACTAGGAGTCAAGATGGCAGTCCTTTACTCTCAGCTGACCACTGGAAGGCCCGTTAAGGTGGTTACCTCCCCTTTGGGAGATCCGGCCGTCTATGAATTTGAAATGACCATAGACATTAAGACTAACACCCCTAAAGTCTTGAAGAAGAGTGTGTCTCGCTCAAACAATTTCCAAGGAACAAAGGTCACCCTCTATATTGAAGGATCATGGGGCAGCGCCAAGAGCCGCGTAGTTGAGTATATTAAACGCACCGCAATCATAGCCCCCTATGCAAACATTTACTTCAGATACCCTGAAGACGACAGCTATCGCATCCTCAGATTTTCACGATCCACAACAGAGCTCCCTCCCGCGCCGAGGGAGGTGTTGCCTCACCCCTATGGAGTGGATGCTGAGCGCTTAAAGTCCATGATCGAGCATGAAGAGCCCAATAAAACACTGCTTCGCTTCATAACTGAGCACTTCGCTGGAGTAGGGAGGGTTACTGCAGCAAAGTTTCTGAGGGAATCCGGCTTTGGAGTGAGGCGCACCCTTAGAACACTGAAAGACAAGGACATCGTAAGATTAGCCCGGGCGATGAAGACTTGGAAGTGGAAGCGCCCCGGAGGGGAAGGGCTCTCCCCACTTGGTGAGGAGATCCTCAAGCTGGGAATACAAGAGGTGCTCAAGCCAGAATTCATAGCTACAACTTGTAGACCGCCCTCATCGTATGAAGGCTATGGCTTCATAGTGGAGTGCGGCCTTGCATGGGGAGGCGCCATACAGCCAACTCAAACTCCCTCAATAATCAGATTTGCCAACCGCATCCCTCTCCTCTACGACGAAAACATAGACGTCACCCGCAAGGTGGTAGACAAAATAGATTGGTCCACCTACAAAGTCGCCTTCCCCGCCCCCCTCGTAGTTGTAACTCACGTGTGTTCCACTAAGCTGCCTTTCCATGGATTGGGCAAGGAAGCCATAGCCGATATTCCTGAACTGGAGCATGAAATAGAAATGGCAGTCCGAGACTGCGCGAGAAGGCTGCGAGAACACTTGAGTAAAATAGAGAGGGAAACACGGCACATCCGCCGCTTAATCACCATAAAGAAGTATATTCCAATAGTGGCATCATCCCTCTCCTCCATCCTAGAGACGAACTCCAAGGACATAGAGGATTCACTCTTCAAGATGCTGGAGGCGAGAAGGCATGGTGGATGACATCCTCGTGATCTCAAAGCTCAAGGAGAAGGCGCAAAGGATATTCACGCTCATCAAGAATGGCTCACCTCCCTATCTAGAAATCCCCGTGCGCACACTATCAAACACCATTTGGGATGAAAAGGCGAAGATGCTCCGACTAGGCGACCGCAAAGCCACACGTAAGTTCTTCGACGTAGGCGAAGCAAGGAGGTTCATGCAAACCCTCCTAGTAATGAGCGTCATAGCCCAAGCCCGTAGAGAAGGCGACTACCCAACCATCAGGGACATATACTACACCGCCAAGCACACCATCACCTACCAAGACCACGAAGGGAAAACACAGCGCGAAAACACCTTCGACGAGCAATCCGAAAGCGACGAAGCAATCGAAGACATCGAAGTCATGACCGGGCTCTTCCGAGAAGAAATGGGAGTAATGTTCGACGCCAAAGGAAGAATAGTCGGAAACATGCTCGTCAAAAGCAAAGAGCACACCATAGACCTCTCAAAGCTAGGAGTAGGCGCCTACGCCATCCCACCCAACGTCAACGACATAGAGATAGTCAAGGTGGAAGCCGACTACGTCTTAGTAGTGGAGAAGGGCGCCATCTTCGAGAGACTCAACAACGAGGAATTCTGGAAGAAAAACAACTGCATCCTCGTAACCGGAAAAGGACAGCCAGACAGAGGCACCCGAAGAATGATCCGCCGCCTTTGGGAGGAATTCGGGCTACCCGTCTACATCCTCACAGATGCAGATCCTTACGGATTCTACATCTACAGCGTCTACAAATTCGGCTCCATAAGCCTCAGCTACGAAAGCGAGAGACTAGCAGTACCAGAAGCCAAATTCCTAGGAGTAACCATCTCCGACATCTACACCTACCGCATACCAAAAAGATACATCATCAAAGCCACCGAAAGAGACCTCAAAAGAGCCCAAGAACTCATGAACTACAAATGGTTCCAAGCAGACATCTGGAAGAAAGAACTACAGCTCTTCCTAGAACGCCAAGAAAAAGTCGAAATTGAAGCCTTCAGCGGCTTCGGACTAAAATTCCTCACAGAAACTTACATCCCCGAAAAAATCAGAAAAAGAAAGTACGTTGCATAGCAACTCATCGGCCACCGGGCTGTTAACCCGATACCCTTCTCCTTTCTCCTGAATAATACTTCAACATGTTTATCTCGGAGATGGTGGCGCCGGGGGGCGGCTAGGAACAACCAGTCTGGATCCGGCTTTTTAAAGGGTCCTCCTAATGGTAGGGATAGCTTGGACTACCGGGTTGCCAAAGCCATCCGTCACATAGAGGAATACCTCGCCTCTGTGAAGAACCCTGAGAGCAAAGCTCTACTGGAGAAGCTGCTCAGCTACAGGGTAGCTCAAGGACTCTCGCCCAGAACTAACGAGTACGTGATACGCTACCTCTCACTTCTAGCCAACGAGATCAATAAGCCTCTGAGCCAGGTAACCCTCGATGAAATCCACTGCTTCCTTTCCAAGGTAAGAGGGGAGAGAGGCCCGGGCGCCCTCTTCCAGGCTGTGAAAGCCATCAAGATCTTCCTAGGCTTCATAGGAAGGGAGAAGGAGGTCAAGCAGATACGCTGGCCTAGGGATAGGCCTCGGCTCCCGAATGTGCTCACGGTCGATGAAGTCAAAGCGATGATTGAGGCCACTAGAAGCTTGAAGTGGAAGGCTTTGATAGCGGTTCTCTACGAGGGTGGCTGCCGTGCAGGGGAAATCACTTCTCTGAGAATTAGGGATGTGACTTTCGATCAACATGGCGCCCGGATAATCGTAAGAGGAAAAACAGGGATGCGCTCCATAAGGCTAATCGCCTCAGCACCAATACTTCACCAGTGGATTGAAAACCACCCTGAGAAGAACAACCCTGACGCCTTGGTTTTCCTCAACGAGTATGGAGATCCATTGAGCAACGAGGGCTTAAACAAGATCATAAGGCGAATAGCTAAAGACGCCGGGATAAAGAAGAAAGTTCATGCACATCTCTTCAGGCATAGCCGTGCAACACACCTAGCCAAGATGCTCACAGACAGCGAGATGAAACTATTCTTCGGCTGGAAAACAAGAAAGATGCTGGACCGCTACGAGCACCTCAGCATGAGAGACGTAGAAGAAAAGCTCCTATCAATACACGGCCTACAAGAAGAACCCAAACCTGAAGAAGAATTCAAAGCAAAAATCTGCCCACGCTGCAAGGCCATAAACAGCTTCGACAGCAAATACTGCCGGCAATGCGGGCTGATCCTAGATGAAAGAGAGGCAATAGAACACGAAAGA
>JAGHCH010000032.1 GCA_021160575.1 Thermoproteota archaeon
GTTGGAGGTTTGTGATGCGAAGGTTGTTGAAGAGGTTGTGTTGAATAGATTGAGTTTAGAGCAAGTGGTGATGAGGCTGTGTGAAATTAATGCGGTGTTGGAGGGTAGGGTTCGAAGGGATGTTTTGCACAATAGGAGAGATGTGAGGAGTGTGGTTGTTATCGGCGCTGATGCTACGGTTTCCTTTCAGTTTGATAGAAAAGGGGTGTTGCATGAAGTTAATTTGATTGACGAGGTCTATAGGCTTGAGGAGCATGTTTTGAGGGAGTTTGCCCAGTATGTTGAGGAGGCTTTTGAGCCTGAGCAAGTTATTGGTTTTGAGGTGGGGTTTGAGAAGGAGAAGCTTTCTGGCGTCTTGAAGGTTGAGAATGTGTTCGAGGAAGAACTGGGCTGTTTTGTGGTCGTGTTGGAGGATTAGGTTCCCGCTTTAATCGTAGCGGAGAATGATGTACCTTTTTTTGGGGGGTGCGCCGGGTTAATTAGGTGTGCTCTGCTATGTTGTTGTGGGGAGCTGGCTATGGGGTATGTGAGGGTTTCTGCGAGGATCTATAATATGAGGGATCCTTCGAGATTCGTTGACTTTGAGGGGGTTGTGGATACTGGTGCTGTTTACACGGTGGTTCCGCGTGGTTTGCTGGAGAGGATTGATGTGGAAGTCGTGGAGAGGAGGAGGTTTAAAGCCTTTGGTGGAGTTGTGGAGAGGGATGTAGGGGTTGCAGTGATTGAAATTATGGGTAGGCGTGGCGGGGTGACTGTTATTTTCGGTGAGGAAGAAGATACCCCTGTTATTGGCGTTACTGCCCTTGAGGCTTTGGGGTTGGAGGTTGACCCTATTAAGGGTACCTTGAAGGAGGCTACCCTTTATCTGCTCTAATGTTGATGCTTTTTGCTTGCTGAGGATTACTCTATGGTTGATTTCTTGAAGGTGTAGGTTGCCGCTAAGGTGAGGATGACTGCTGAGAGGGCTAGTGCTGCTGTGCTGTGGAGGATGTTGAAGCTGGAGACCCCGGTTAGCGCGTAGCGGGTGGCGTCCACAGCGTAGGTTAGGGGGTTGAGGTAGACCAGTGCTTTGAGCCATAGAGGGAGGCTGTCTATTGGGTAGAAGGCTCCGCTTAGGAAGAGGAGGGGTAGCATGAGGAAGGTCGTGATGAGGTTGAATCCCTCAAAGCTTCTCATAGTGGATGCGAGGGCGATGCCCATGCTGGTGAAGGCTATGGCTGCTAAGAGACCTATAGCCACTGCTAATGGGATTCCCGTGGGGGTTAGCTGCTTAGCTAGGAGGAAGGAGGCTGCTAGGATTACCACCCCTTGAGCTAGGGCTGTCAGCGCATCGCCTATAGATCTCCCCAAGATTATTGCTGTTCTTGAAGCAGGGGCTACCAGGAGTTCTTTGAGGAAGCCGAATTCCCGATCCCAGATGACAGACATCCCGCTGAATAGGCTGGCCGTGAAGATTGCCATCATCACCATTCCAGGAGCTAGGAAGGACATGTAGTCTAGCCCTCTGAAGAGGAGTTTGGCCATGGAGCTGGTAAAGAGTCCACTCCACCCCAATCCGAAGAAGACCATCCAGATGAGAGGATTAAAGATGCTGCCGATCACCCTTGATCGAGCTCTTGTAAACCGCTTAAGCTGCCGGTATACCATTACTCCCATAGCGTTGAAGAACTCGTTCATCTTCTCCACCTCGCTTGAGTTCTTAGTCTAGCGTGATCCCTCCAGCTGGCTTCTTCATCGCGGAGGGCTCTACCAGTTAGCTGCAGAAAGACGTCATTAAGAGAAGGCTTGGTGTACTTGATTTCGCTGATCTTCACTCCAGCTGCTTGCGCTAAATCGAAGATAGCTGGAATGGTGGTGCTTGCGGATTTTACGCGGAGGGATAGCTGTCGATTGCCCAAGGTTTTTACACTCAGAACTCCTTGGATATCGCTAAGCTTCTCTAGAAATGCGCTGTAAAGGGAGGGGTTTTCGGAGACCTTGAGATAAATAAGCTCTCCCCCTATACTCTGCTTGAGCTCCTCCGGCGAGCCTAAAGCTATGATCTTCCCATGATCTATAATCGCGACTCGATCGCAGAGCCTTTCAGCTTCCTCTATGTAGTGAGTTGTAAGGAAAATCGTCATGCCGTGCTCTTTCCGAAGATCTAAAATGTAGTCCCAGACCTTCGCCCGGGACTGTGGATCTAGCCCTAATGTGGGCTCGTCTAGGAAGAGTATTTCAGGGCGGTGGATCAGGGCTCTCGCTATCTCCAACCTGCGGATCATGCCTCCACTGTACTTCTTCACGGGAGTATTGGCGAAGCCCTCCAGCTCCACTAACTTGAGTAGCTGGCGGATTCGCTGTCTTAGAGTGGAGCGGGGAACTCCGTAGACAAGACCGTGAAGCCAAAGATTCTCCCATCCCGTGAGCTCCCTGTCAATACTTTGGTCTTGGAAGACCACGCCTATCTTTCCTCGAACCTTTTCTGGCTCCTTAACTACGTCGTAACCAGCTACTAATGCGTGACCACTGGTGGGCTTCATGAGGGTGATCAACATGTTTATGGTGGTGGTCTTGCCAGCGCCATTTGGACCTAGAAAGCCAAAGATCTCACCCTCTTTAACCTCAAAGCTCACCTCATTCACAGCTTTGAAGCCGTTGAACACCTTAGTCAGCTTCTCAGCCACTATTGCTGCCATGTCGCCTCACCGCCTTAGAGGAAATTTCCTCTACTTCTTGGCTGAAGGAGAGAATGGCTCCTTTAATCTGACGCTTCTCTTCATCTCCGAGGAAGTCCAATACTTCGAAGAGCTTCTTCATAGTTGCGAGGAGAGCTTCGCCACCAACATCTCTTAGGAAGAAGAGGAAGCGCTTGGACTTGTTTAACAGCTGCTGGAGTTCTGGCAGATGTTCTTCAAGCTCCTTCAACCCAGCTTTAGTGATCTTGTACAGCTTCCTCCGATTTTTCTCGACCACCTCCACTAGCCCTAAATCCTCGAGTAGCTGCAGTGTTGGATAGATGATCCCAGGGCTTGGAGTGTAAAGCCCACTAGTTAGAGCCTCTATCTTCTTCATGACAGCATATCCGTGCAGAGGCTCATCTTTGAGAGTGTAGAGCACCAAGTACTTGAAGACCCCTTTACACTTGAAGAAATGATGAAACGCCATAGTAAATCAAGTATCTGCAGATATATCTGCAGATATATAAGCTTAACTAGCACTTAAAGCTGGTCTCGGAAAAGGCTAGAAATACCTTAGCTGATGATTTTCAGCAATTTGCAAGGAGTTGATAGACTTGAGCTGCCTTCTCCTCCAAGAGGCTCAGACAAGGGATCATTCAGAGGCCCTTCTTTCTGCTCTGCCATTTAAACCACACTTCTAATATCATTAAAAGCGTCTAAGGAGGATAAGCTGTGTCTAGGAGGTCTACGTCTGTGAGAGAACTATTGTTGAATTCTCAAAGGCGTAGACCCAGTATACTTTTTCAGGTTGCAATTGGGTGACGGGGATGTACGCCCGCTGGCTGGGAGACCACTCATAGAAGACATGGGAAATGCTGCCGTTAAGGCAGGTTAGCTTCACTTGGCCGCCCTTAGGAGAGTAGATGGTTGCGATGAGATTCCACCCCTGCCGCAGGTAGAGGGTCTCCTCGTCCACCGCATTTCCAAAGATTCTTTTGGAGATTTTCTTTGTGGAGAAGATCCAGTAACCTTTGCCGGGAACTACGTCTTCTGCAGGGGTGTAGCTGTTGGTGGAAGGATTCCACTCGTAAAGAACTACGTTGTCGTCCTTGAAGAGGACGGAGGCTTTGCAGCTCTCTGGAATTGCCGCCAGAGAGAAGGTTCCCCAGCCTTCAACTATTTCGACTGTATAGTTGATTTCAAGGGTTTTTCTTAGGAGGTAGTGCTCCTTAGTTTTCACAAGGGGGTAATAGTCATCTATCCAGGTGTAGGGGTAGTGCATTAAGTGGGGGTTATCGTAGATCCCGTCTTTGTTGTAGTCGGGCTGCCCATAGA
>JAGHCH010000015.1 GCA_021160575.1 Thermoproteota archaeon
CAAGCCCCATGGAGCGTTGGTAGCTTGTCTGCGACTGCCAAGTACCAGTGTTGACCACAAGTATTCCCTTATACACCTTGGCACCCATCATGTGCACATGTCCTGCCTGAAAGACATCAGGGATCCTCTCAACAACTAAGTAATCTCTTGGAACAGGAGCAAGTGGCGTCTTCTGCCCGTAGATGGGAGCCAAGTGCCGACATTTGAGGAGTTCTACCATGGCATCCTCAGGGTGGCTAAAGCTGCACCCGGGAAATGATGGGATAGCATCATCTAGGCTTCTGCCATGCGTTATGAGAAACTCCACTTCGTGAAGTGAAATGTGGGAGGGATCGCCTAACATTAGGACATTAGGCAGCTCATACACTGGTTCAGCATACTCCTTGAAGATAGGCGGAGAGGGTATTGCAGGAAAGGCAGCATCGTGATTTCCGGGAATGATGATTATCTGAATGTAGTCAGGGATCTCGGAGAGCAATCTAGCTGCGTACTCGTACTGCTTGTAGACATCCTTTAATGCTAGTTCATCTTCCTGCCCGGGATATACGCCTATACCATCCACGAGGTCCCCGGCTATCACAAGGTACTTCACTTTACTAGCCAGCTCTCTATGCATGGAAGCGCCGTGTTCTCCCTTGAGCCACTTGATGAAGAAGCGGAATCGCTCCTCGAGGAAGAGCTTACTGCCTATATGGAGATCGGAGATTAGCGCGACATAGATTTCCTCTGAGGAGGTTCTGGGCCGCTTGGAGGGCAGATCTGGTAGAATTATGTCTTGAGCTATGAGAACACCGCCCCTCTTAATGCCCACAATGCAGACTACCTGGTCTAAAACCAGCTTAGATGCCTTTGCTAGGAGGTCGGCGTTGGATCCCGGGAAGACTACGGTGATTATGGATTGGAGGTCTTCGAGCTCGATGGCTATACTTCCAGACCTCAGCTCCCTCTTCGAGGAGACCATGCCTATCACCTTGATGGACTGCTTTACTCTGGACTCTGAGAGACGTATAGCTTCGGAGACAAGAATGGCGTCCTTGGCGTCCAGCCGTCCACGTAGGATCTTTGTTAATCTGCGGAAGCGATCAGTGAAGTACGCCTTAAATGCCTCCGAGCCGCCGCTTATCTTCAAGTTCCTTGGTGGCGAGGAGTGCACAGTAATAGCGGCGTCAATTTCGGCGGCAATAGGCTTCTCCACGGTTTTGGGGGTTATATGGATAGCCTGCGTTTTCTTCACTAGAGCTTGTTCGACGTGCTCCTTCTCGATTACAGGGGGCTTTTCGGAAAGGGAGTTGAAAAACTCGACTACCTGCTGTGCAGCATCGATGGGGTTTTCGCGGCTAGCTATGAGAGACCAAGCTTCTGGGCTGACTTGAAAGCCAGCGGATACTAGAGTTTGAAGCGCTTTTTTAAGGTGCTCAGGCAAGAGCTCCTCTTTCCCCGGAGGCTGGTACGACTATAGAGCCATCCTTCTCAGCGACTATAAGGGTTTTTCCCTGCAAGTGGAGCCATGCAGTGTAGGCAGCTGCAAAGGCGTCTAGTTCGTGTTTTGAAGGGGAGAGGCTAGGAGACATTATTGTGAAGCCAAGGGAGCGGGCAATTACATCTAGGGAGAAGGGTTCCTTGAAACCAAGGAGCTTTAGTGTTGAGCGGGGATGCACCTCTATTACAATGAAGCCCATGTCTTTAAAGACGGGCGCGAGCCTCATTGCCCTCTCCGTGAGAAGCTTCATCCCTCGGAAAAGTGGAGGAAGCACTGGGCATCCCATTTTCTTAAGCCTTAGGTCTACTTGCCGGTATGCCCCAGTGGTTGGTAAAGATAAGGGGGCATCTATTGCGATCACTCGAGGAGAGCAGTGCTTCACTAAAGAGATCATCTCATGGTCCTCGTGAACTTCGATCACCCATGCCTGCCTCTCGCCCATACAGCAGAAGCCAGTGGGCTGCTTAGAGCTTCCAGCCAAGTCAATTCCAGCAACTTTCTCGGGCAATTTATTTATCTCGTCGGGGATGGCTGACAAGTGAGAATGACCCCGTGGGATTGTAGATGACTGAGGTTAGGCGTCTTCAAATGACAAAAAGCGGATCCTACCTTATAACGCTTCCAAAGGAGTGGGTGAAAAGGCATCAGCTGAAGGAGGGGGACCCTCTAAGCCTAGAGGTCATGGATGGAGCACTATTAGTCAGCGCGGAGACCATGGAGCCTAGAAAGGTTACCATAGCCTTAGAGAGAGCTGTTAGTTTGGAGAGGGAGATAAGGGCGAAATACCTTTTGGGCTTTGAAATCATAGAGATCACAGCTGAACAAAGGCTCAGCAAAGAGCACCGCGAACGCATCAAAGACACAATTCACAGGCTTATAGGGATAGAAATAGTTGATGAAAAAGCGAACTCTATAACTCTTCAGTGCCTTCTCCACCCGGCAGCTCTTCCAGCTAAGTCTGTGCTGAAGAGAGAGTACAGCTTAGCGGCAGGAATGCACGAGGAGGCGGTAGAGGCGTTCTTTACGCTTGACCGAGAGTTGGCTGAGGCGGTGATACGCAGAGATGATGAAGTGGATAAGCTCTACTTCCTTCTTGTGAGACAGCTGAGGACAGCAGTCTATAACGTGGCTGTGGCGAAGAAGCTGGGTGTCACACCGCTGGAATGTTTAGACTTAAGAATAGCTGCTAAGTACATTGAAGCCATAGCTGACTGCGCCGTCAAAATAGCTGAAGGAGCAATTAGCATGAGAGAACTACATACAACCATACCGAAGGGACTGGGCAACAAAATAGAGGAGCTACATGAAAAGGCGCGGTTAATTCATGAAGAAGCCGTTGAAGCGCTGCTTAAAAGCGACGTGAAAAGAGCAGAGGAGATCTCTAGAGAAGCTGCTGAACTTTCCAGCACGCTCAACTCTGTCAACAAGGAGATAGTAGCTCAAAAGCCACCCCTTGTAGCACAGCTGCTCTCTATATCAGCTAATCTTTACCAAATAGGAGAACTCGGACTTGACATAGCAGAGCTAGTTGCTACCTACTAGGATAAGCTCAGCTATCACAACTAGCTAAAACCATCTAAATTTTTATAAGCGAAAAGGGGGTACTTTCTTGCGAATTCGGGGGCGATGTGTGCAAGGAGCAGGGGGATGAGAGGTGCGTGAGCTGGGGAGACACCTCATCCTTGAATTCTTCGAGTGTGATCCTAGAGTGC
>JAGHCH010000093.1 GCA_021160575.1 Thermoproteota archaeon
CCCAGATACTGTAGCTGAAGAAATTCACCGCTACATAGACGCTGTACGCGGTAGCCAAGTGAACCTCGGGCTGCACATCCTCGGCGATGCGCCAGCAGATCTGCGTAGACTAGCTGAATACGTGGTCACCTCTATGGAGTACGACTCCCACTACTCCCCCTCAATTATAAGAGTCCTTGCAGAGTCCCTTGGGCTCGACTACGATGAGCTGAAGAGAAACCCTCTAGACTACAATCACATCTTCAAAGCGGCTAACAGAGAGGTTCTCTCTAAATTGCACAAAGTGGCTGTCAACACGCTCCAAAAGATGTTGATGTCTAGTGACCCCTCCCGCGTAGATGTGGTCAAGCTCCTTGTGGAGGAGTTGGAAAATGTGCTCGGCAATATCGAAGACTAGTTCCCTCAAGATAAGATCTCCAGAAAAACTGGCTGAAACCTTCCGGAAAGCGCTTCAAGTAGCCAACAAAATCCTTGAATGCAAGCAAGAGCTTCCCTCCCTTCTTCATGGAATTGAAGGAGGATACCTCGAGCCAGGCGCTTCAGGAGCTATGACACGAGGCAAATTTGAGATCTTACCTACGGGGCGTAACTTCTTCGCCATCGACCCAAGAACGTTGCCTACGAAAGCCGCCTGGCAAGTTGGCGTTGCCACTGCCAATAAGATGCTCAAGCTCTACCTAGAGAAGCACGGGAAATACCCCGAAACCGTCGGAGAAGTTCTGTGGAGTATCGATGCCTACAAAGCTGATGGCGAACACTTAGCTCAGATCCTCTACCTATTAGGTGTTGAGCCAATATGGGAGGCTGATGGTTCGATTAAGGGGCTAAAGGTAATTCCACTTGAAGAGCTAAAGAGACCGCGCATCGATTGCCTTGTAAGATTAAGTGGGATTGCCCGAGACACGCTACCCAACTATGCCTATCTCATCGATGAGGCCGTAGAAAAAGTGGTAGTTCTAGATGAACCTGGGGAGATGAACTTCATCAAGAAACACTACTTGGAATACATTTCAAAGCTCATCAGCTTAGGCTATTCAGCAGAGAAGGCTGGGCTTTATGCTCGCTTTAGAGTCTTCTGTACGCCTCCTGGAGCCTACGGTGCTGGCGTCAACTATGCTGTTGAAGCCTCTGCATGGCGCAGCGATGAAGAGCTCGCCAAGACATGGGTTCAGTGGAGTGGCTACGCCTACGGTAAAGCTGGCTACGGCATTGAGGCGCATGAAGCTCTCATGCTTGCTCTGCGCGACGTGGATGTAGTTAATCGAAATCACATAAGCGATGAGCACGATATCTTCGGTTGCTGCTGCTACTTCGCATATCATGGCGGCTTCTACAACGCTGCTAAAGAGGTTTCGGGGAAGGATGTGGAGATTATCACCGTCGATACCCGTGACTTAGCAAACCTCGACGTAAGAGATATGAAGCTGGAGATTGAGCGAGTTGCAAGAGCAAAGCTGCTAAACCCCCTGTGGATTGAGGAGATGAAGAAGCACGGCTATAGAGGTGCAAGTGAGTTTTCTAGGAAAATACTTCACCTTTACGGCTGGTCTGCGACCACCAAACTTGTCGATAAGTGGGTCTTCGACGAAATAGCTAAGACCTACGTTCTAGATAAGAAGATACGTGAGTGGTTTGAGCAAGTCAACCCATGGGCACTGGAGGAGATAGCCAGGCGGCTCGTGGAAGCTGCTGAAAGAGGGCTTTGGAAACCTGATGAGGAATTTCTCAAACGCTTGAAGGAGGCTTACGCCGGAGTTGAAGGCATTCTCGAAGAACGGATTGTTAGCAGCAGTGAGCGACAAGGAGGAGCGATCACCATCTTCACCATGGATGAAGTTCAAGGATGGCGAGAAAAAACCTCCAAGGTGGTGAAACTGTGGGAGAAATTGAAGGCATAGCACAGCGCCCCTTCTTCCCCTTCACAGCTATCGTCGGTCTTGAGAAGGCTAAGCTTGCCTTACTTTGCTCAGCTGTTAACCCTACCATAGGCGGCGTGCTGCTAAAAGGGGATAAAGGCACAGGTAAGTCAACCTTGGTACGCGCACTAGCCGGAATTCTCCCCGATATCGAGGTTGTTGCTGATTGTCCCTTCAACTGCAATCCCCGCAACCCCATGGAGATGTGCGACAGCTGCTATCAGCGCTGGAAAAAAGGAGATTCACTCCCCACAGCCATGAGGAAAATGAGAGTCGTAGACCTTCCTCTCAGCATTACTGTTGACCGGCTAGTCGGCACCCTCGATCTAAAGCGAGCCCTTGAGGAAGGTATCCGCGCTTTGCATCCAGGTCTTCTAGCTGAAGCGAACCGTAATATCCTCTACATCGACGAAGTGAATCTTCTCGACGATTACGTAGCAGATGTCCTTCTAGATTCAGCAGCCATGGGATGGAACATCATCGAGCGGGAAGGGGTTTCCGTCAAGCACCCCGCCCGGTTCATCCTTGTAGGCAGCATGAATCCTGAGGAAGGAGAACTTAGACCACAGATTCTCGACCGCTTTGGCTTGGTAGTTGACATCGAAGCGCCAATGGATCCGATACTCCGGAGTGAAATCGTTAAGCGTGTTGAAGAATTTCACGCCGACCCTGAAAGCTTCCGTAAAAGATACCTTGAAAAGGAGCTTGAGCTTCGCAACAAGATAGTTCAAGCTAGAGAGCTTCTCTCCAGGGTTTCGATTAGTGATGATCTTCTTAGGCTGTTGGCTGATACTGTTGTGAAGCTTGGTATTCGCACCAACCGCGCCGAAATAGTTACCGTAAAGACGGCTAAGGCTATAGCCGCTCTTGACGGAAGAGTTAAGGTGACCTTAGAGGACTTGGAGAAAGCCATGGAGCTTTCACTACCACACCGCTTGAAGGCAAAGCCCTTCGAACAACCGCCACCCCTTAAGGTAGAACTGTCCCAAACCTCTCAAGAGGCACAGCATCACCACCATGATCGCGAGCATCAGCAAAATCCTCTGCCATCCTCAGCTACGGGTTCTCGAGAGTTCCGCGATGCAAAGGGCAATTTCCAAGAAACCTTTCCCCCAAGCAAGGTCGATGAGATATGCTACCAACAGCTCTTTGAGAGAACATTCTTTGCTCAGCCACATCTACGGGGCGCCCGAGACTGCTACACTACGGTTATAGGGGTGCCGCATGGACATCCCTACTCCTACATTCCCCCCATCAATGAAGACTACCGCGACATTGATCTAGTAGCATCCCTCGCTTGCGCCGCTCTAAGAGGCTCCTCGCTGCCCATACGGCTTGAAAAAAGCGACTTGAGAACGCGCCTAAGAAAAAGCCATACTCCCTCCCTTACCGTGATACTTCTCGATTCTAGTGGAAGCATGGCTGCAATGAAGCGAATAGCGATTGCAAAAGGAGCGGCTCTAAAGCTCTTAGAAAGAAGCTACACGAGAAGACACTATGCATCATTGATTGCGTTTAGAGGCCGGAAGGCAGACGTACTAGTTCCGATCACGCGAAACTATCTCACAATAGCAAAAGCACTAGAGGGGCTTCCTACTGGAGGAAGAACCCCGCTCTCATCAGCTCTTCAAGCACTACTTCAGCTAGCTAAAATGGCTAGGATGAAGCTTCCCGATCTCCGTGTGGAAGCGATTTTAATAACAGATGGCAAGGCCAATGTGCCTCTCACCAGTAAGGGGTTGGCTGAAGAACTCAAAGAACTTTCCGCACAACTTAAACGTGAACGCATCTCTATGGTTATTTACGATACGAGGCCAACTAGTATTATCGATCCCTCCCCCTCCTACATCCCCCTACTAGAGGAGGCTGCTGAAGCAAGTGTCTACAGGGTTTGACAGCGAGGTACTCTTAACTTTAGCGCTCTTCACTTTAAGACTCATTCCACTGGTATTCATATGCTCGCTAGTCGTGAATCTCCTCGTAGATCTAGGCTTCAGCAAGAAGATCGGCCGGATTTTCTCCCCCTTCCTGCGGCTTGCTAAGCTCCCTGAAGATCTTTCTGTAGTTCCAGTGATCACAATATTTGAAGCCAAGGTTGGTCACGCAATGATGGCTTCTCTCTTAAAGAAGCGAGTGATCGATGAACGCCACGTCATAACCTGTGTTTTCTTGGTGACGCCTCTAGTGATGATCTATTTCACTTTAAGGCTCTATCTACCCGTAGCTTTCCCAGCTTTAGGAGTGGAAGCGGCAATCATCTACATAGTCTTCTCCTTTACTGCAGCCTTTGTCAAAATGATTGTGGGAATTTTTTACGGAAGGATGACCCCTCACACTCTGCAAACTGGAAAACTATCCATTGAGACCTCCAATCCTAAGAAGAACACAACCAGAAAAGAGCTTCTGAGAAAATCCCTTCACGAATCTCTTAAACTCACTAAAAGCGTTGCTTTGAGAACCATTGCAGTGGTGCTGGCACTGGCTCTCCTCTACTTCCTTGGCATTTTTGAGTGGCTAAATAATGCAATCCAAGGGCTAGCATACTCTCTAGGGCTATCCTCCTATTCCGCGGCTGTTGTAACAGCTCAAGCAATATCCCCCATGGCCGGTCTCATCCTAGCTGGCACCTTCCTATCACATGCTCAGCTCACCGTTAAGGAGACTATTGTAAGCTTAATGATAGGAAAAATAATCTTCCTACTGACAGCAGACTACCCGAGGCATGCCTTTCCCTTTTACGCCTCTCTCTATCCAACAAGGTTGGCTTTCAAAATAGTGGCCTACTCCACGCTAATTACAGTACCAACCCTTGTGATGCTAACAGTGCTTGCAGCGGTTTTCCTGTAATATCCCCTTCGCATGGATAGGCGATATTATTCGGCTCCCCTTACCCTATGCTGACTCAAGCCCTTTGAGGGAGTATAGTTGAGATCCTTCGCCTTCTACGGTAAAGGCGGAATGGGAAAGTCCACGGTAACCACAAATGTGGCGTCAGCTCTAAGCGAGCAAGGCTACAAGGTCATGGTTATAGGCTGCGACCCCAAAGCGGATTGCACAAGTACACTGCATGCAGGAGTGAAGATTAAGCCCTTCCTTGACTTCCTCAAGGAAAGAGCTGGCATAGAGCTCTTCAAGCAGATCGGAGTTTTTGAAGAGTATTCTCCCGACATAGTGCTCTTCGATGTCTTAGGAGATATGGTCTGCGGAGGGCTT
Source organism: Thermoproteota archaeon (assembly GCA_021160575.1). Taxonomy (GTDB): domain Archaea; phylum Thermoproteota; class Methanomethylicia; order Methanomethylicales; family JAGHCH01; genus JAGHCH01. The sequence continues at coordinate 5,130 of JAGHCH010000093.1, forward strand.
GCCCTTCCTTTGAGAAGAGGGTTGGCGCAGTAAGTGTTCATCACAACCTCCTCTGAACACCTCTCTCTCCATGCTGCCAACAACCTTTGCAAAGCCATTGCATGCTTTGCTTCCCAAGGAGGTTCAAAGCTTGGAGGATTAATCTACAATGCACGGGGACAGCTAGACCAGCCTAAGCTAGTTGAAGAGTTCGCTAAAAAATCGGCTCAAAACTCCTCTGCAAAATCCCCAGATCCCCGCTAATCCCAGAGGCGGAGGCCCATGGAAAAACAGTAATAGACTGCGCCCCCTCCAGCGATGAAGCCCCTTCTCTTCCGGGAACTGGCTCAAACGCTTCTCTAAAATCAAGAGGCAGCTACTCCGAAGCCTCTACCTCTTGAAGAGTTAGAAGCACTCTTCAGCTGACCCCGCCTAGACATGGCCTCTTAGCATAAGGTTCCTTCTTTTGAATTTGTTTCTTTTGAAACATGGTTCATTGTGCTTAGCCTTATTTTGCCCACCAGTCAGCTTTAAAACGGCGATGGCTTAAGCTCCCGTTACAGCGGGCTTTCGCGCTTAACCATTGGGGGTTTACTCTTGGATCGCCGCCGCCTGCTGATAGCTATCCTGGCCTTACTTCCCATCCCCGCCTTCTTCATATCTCTCTTCCTCGGCAGCTATCGAATACCCCCACTCGATGTACTCTCCATCCTTGCTGCTAAGGCAGTAAATCCACAGGCAAACTCCATATGGCCAGAAGCCTACTACATAATCCTCTTCGAGATCAGACTGCCGCGAATACTCCTCGCAATGATAGTTGGATTAGCGCTCGCAGTTTCGGGAGCTTCATTACAGGCGGTCTTCAGAAATCCCCTCGTTGACACCTATATCTTGGGGATTTCTTCTGGTGCTGCTTTCGGCGCAGCCATCACCCTAGCCTTCCTACCGGAAATAGCTGTTCAACCCGTAGCTTTCTTCTTCGGCCTACTGGCAGTCATGCTAGCATACTCCATGGCGAAGGTTAGGGGGGAGGTATCCACTGTTTCCTTGATTCTAGCAGGAATCATCGTGACAGCCTTCTTCTCCGCCATGGTTTCCCTAGTGAAGTTTCTTGTAACAGATCCTCACCAGCTGGCTGGCATCGTCTACTGGCTTATGGGAAGCCTCTCCCTAGCAAGCTGGAAGCACATCGCTCAAGTCTCCCCGCTAATTGCTGGAGGCTCTATCTTTCTGTTCTTGACGAGATGGAGGCTCAACATCCTCTCCATGGGAGAAGAAGCTAAGCTCTTAGGGGTGGACGTTGACAGAGATCGCTTTCTAGTGATCACCGCCACCGCTGTAATCACAGCAGCCGCTGTTTCAGTTACTGGCATCATTGGCTGGATCGGTCTAATAATCCCCCATATCATCAGAATGGCTGTGGGCGCTGACAATAAAGTCGTCATCCCCTTATCCATGAGCGTGGGTGCGGCCTTCCTTCTCCTAGCAGACGATCTTGCAAGATCTCTAACCACCTACGAGATACCAGTTGGCATTATCACTACTCTCGGCGGCGCCCCCTTCTTCATCTC
>JAGHCH010000076.1 GCA_021160575.1 Thermoproteota archaeon
CGCCCAGCAACTAGCTGGGCGTTGCTACAAGAGATTTAAGCGCGTCGGGTATATTGCCGTAGCCCAAGGCGGTTTCAAGTGGCGGCTGCCCATTCTTCATGAAGATCACTTTACCCTCATCACTGAGCACCAGCTTGATGAACTCTAAGGCGAGATCCTTATGAGGAGCGTTCTTGGGCATGGTGATTCCATAGATGATCGGTAGTGCGACTATTACCTTCTCCTTGTCTGTTCCAGCGTTGATCTTTATCAACACTTGCTTGTAGAAGTCCTCATAGCTGGGATCGCCTAGGTGTATGGCTGGCGGAAGCTCCACATATTTCAAGTTGTGCTGCACTGCAACGCTCTTGTATTCAAACGCGTAGTCGATGACCCCTTCTTCGAGGAGGGCTAGTAGCTCAACCGACTTTGACCTTATTTTGATCTTGTCAGTAGTAGGGGCTAGATCTGAAGGGACCAGAACTATGTAGTGGGTGCCATTATACTCCAGCTTCATGTTGGTGTTGGCAGCTATGAGGTCATTGAAGAGGTTGGGCTCATTGTAGAATAGCTGTGCTAAGACGAAAACCATGGCGGCTCTGTAGCCGCAGGGATCCTTGTTGGGGTCTGAGAAAGCGAAGCGCACGTCCTCTTTCTTCAAGATCTCATACCAGTTGTCGCTGTTGATTTGGTTGGCATACTTGCTCTTGTCGGTGTATGCGAGGACCAGCTGGTTAGTGGCAAACTTGATGTAGAAGTCAGCGTGCTCAGGGTACATGATGTTCTTGAGGAGGAGCCAGTCGGCTACCGCCACTATGTCAGCTAGCTTACCTAGCTCTGTGACCTTTCGCACTGCTTCTACGCTTCCACTGGATTCCATGAGAACTTCCACGTTGCGGTGCCGCTTCTCGAAGATCTCCTTGACCTCTTGTAGAGGTATGGTTAGAGAGCCAGCGTGGAATACCTTGATCTGAACCGGCTGAGGTTGCAGGGCTATCCAGGAAGTGGCAACGGTGGCTGTGATTACTATAGCCACAATGACACCTGCTACCTTGGCATCCATGCTGCTCACCGATATGCATAGCTATTCATAACGCAATGACTGACATCTGACCCAATATATGGCTTTCGACGGTTGCCAGAGGTCTCAGCTTAAGTAAAATGAAGAGAAGCTACATGGTTTCAGAGAGTCTTTGAAGAATAGCGTATCTCCGCCATTGCTCATCTACATACCTCTGGATCTCCTCGATTTCCGCCTTTGAGAGCTTGGCGAACCTTCCTTGTAGATTCAAGTACTCTTCAACTGGCTTTCTCTTGCTTTTGTCTAGAAGAGCTCTGCTTATGGGGCTTAGCTGGAATTTGCCGTTGACTACCTCGTAGAGAGCCCACATCCCGGTTTGCACTGCTAGCTGTCCTACCCTAATTGTTAAGTGAGCGGGGAAGCGCCATCCAGGAGGGCAAGGGGCGAGGAGGTGGATGTAACGAAAGCCCTTCATGGACGCTGCGCGTTTCACCTTCTCGGCGAAGTCTAGTGGATAGGAGATGCATGCAGTGGCTATATAGGGGATCTTGTGGGCTTCTAGGATCATTGGGACGTCCTTCTTGTGCTCGGTTTTCCCGGTGACTGTGGTTGTTGTCCAGGCACCGTAGGGGTGCCCCGCTTCTTTGAATACCGGTGTTCATGTAGGCTTCGTTGTCGTAGCAGACGTAGATCATGTCTTCATTGCGCTCGGCTGCCCCGCTTATAGCTGCTAAGCCTATGTCGGCGGTGCCCCCATCTCCAGCCCACGCCACGACGTGGATGTCATCTCTGCCCTTGAATCTTAGGGCTCTGGACAGCCCGGAGGCAGCGGCTGCGCTGGCTGCGAAAGCTATGTTGAGCACCGGGACATTTATGCTGCTGGTTGGGTAGAAGCCTTGGATCACTGAGGCGCAGCAGGCGGGGATTACCAGTATAGTTTTTGGGCCCAGCACTTTGAGAAGGATTTTTAGGCTAAGGGCCATGGGGCAGCCGGGGCAGGCTGCGTGTCCCGGTAGGAGGAGTTCTCTCTCAGGCAAATCTCTGAGCTTCACCATGGGACACCTCCAAGCTTCACTTCTGGCGGCAGAAGCCATACCTCCCCTGGCTTCAATATACCTCTCTCAACTTTCTCTAGAGATCTACGGGCAGCTTCCATGAAGTGTCTAGAAGTGATTTCACTTCCTCCTAGGCCGACGATGTAGCTGTCTACTAGGGGTTGTTTGTGAAAGCCGTAGAGAGAAGCCTTGACCTCATGGGCGATCACCCCTCCAGAACCGAAGGAGTACTCTCTATCGAAGGTGAGGAGAGCCTTAACTGAAGAGGCTACTCTGCGAGCTTCCTCGACTGGGAAGGGGCGGAGAGCCCGGATCTTGAGAACGCCAGCTTTAATCCCCTCGTCTCTAAGCATATCTGCAGCTTCTTTAGCGTCTCCAGCAGCCGCTCCTGCCACCACTAGGATTAGCTCGGCATCACTGCAGCGGTACTCCTCAGCCAGCCCTCCATAGCGCCTCCCAGTTAAACGGCTGTAAGCTTTATCCACTTCTCGAATCACCTCCTTAGCTTCCTCCATGGCCTCCTTCATGAGATATCTAAACTGGAAGGTGGTGTCAGGGTCCACTATAGAGCTGTGTGAGATTGGATGCTCCACATCCATAGTGAAGCTACGGGGTGTTGCCCCCGGTGGTGGAAGGAAGCTGTCGACTTCCTCTTGGCTTGGAAGCTCCACGGGGGAGGCTACATGGGAGAGGGTGAAGGCATCTAGGCCGAGCATAACTGGGAGCTGTACTCTCGGATCTTCAGCGATTTTGTAGGCTTGGATGACCGTGTCTAGTACTTCTTGATTGTCCTCGCACATAAAGATGATCCATCCTGCGTCTCTCAAGGAGAAGATGTCGGTGTGCTCGCTCCAGATGTTCCATGGAGGGGCTAAAGTGCGGGTGACGACTGCCATCACTATGGGTAACCTTGAGTAGCCAGCCCAGAATACCATTTCAGCCATGTAGAGGAGTCCGTGAGAAGAAGTGGCTGTGAAGGCTCTGGCGCCAGCTGAAGCTGCTCCTATGCAAGCTGCCATGGCGCTGTGCTCGGATTCTACTCTGATGTACTCTGCCTCCATCTCCCCATTCTCGATAAACTCTGAGAGCTTCTCTACAATGGAGGTTTGAGGCGTGATAGGGTAGGCGGCGATTATTTCAGCTCTCGCCAGCTTAACTCCATAGGCTACGGCGTAGTTTCCAGTCAGCACTTCCACAGACTTTCGGAGGGTCAAGGAGCTTTCACCCCTCTGGAACCATGGTTATAGCTTTAACAGGACAAACATCAGCGCAGATGCCGCAACCTTTACAGTACTCGTAGTCTATGACAACCTTCCGCTCACCAACCTTCTTAATGCAGACTTCAGGGCAGTAGAGCCAGCAGAGCAGGCATCCATTGCACTTCTCGCTGATAACGGGCTTCTCAACACGCCATAGCCCAGTTTTACCAGCGGTGCCTACCCCCGGAGTGGAGTAGGGAGTTGGAGGAAGCTTGAATTTCATGAAGCCACCTCCACTAGAACTTCCTGATAAGCTCTCCTAGCGGCTTCGGCGTTGAGTTCGCCTATGCGTCCGGGCCATCTCTCCTTAATGGCACTTACCACTGAGTTGAGGGAGACTAACCCTGATGCTTTGGCTAGAGCGCCCAGCATGGCGGTGTTCACCACGGGCCATCCGGCGACCACCAGCTTTAGTTTAACAGCTATCTCCGTGGCGTCCACAGACGCCAGCCTGAATGCTTTTAGGTCTTTGGGCAGCTCGCTGAGGGAGGGAGCATTTATGAGGAAAAGGTCTCCCTTGAAGCCCTTGGTCACATCTATGAAGTTTGCGAGGCGATGGTCGAAGACCACCACTATGTTAGGGTGTTCTACGCGGCTGTGAAGGCGTATGGGGCGGTCTGAAACCCTGGCAAAGACCACTACAGGGGCGCCTCGCCGCTCCGGACCGAACATGGGGATGCTCTGACCGTAGAACCCCTCTCGGAGGGCGGCGTTCACGAGAAGTTCGGCCGCGGTGACAACGCCCATGCCGCCTCTACCGTGAAAGCGTAGCTCTATGAGCAAAGAAGTCACCGACAATTATAGGGGGACGCCATTACAAAAACCTTGTTGGAAAACCTTAAGAGCCAAGTAGGTAAAGAAGGAAATTTCTGCCTCCTCCAGCCTAAGCAAGGCTGTAATGGAGTCTAAAGTTTAGAACAGCTCGTTCCAAAACGTGGACATTACTTCGCCAACTGGGCAAAGTTTCTTGAGGTGTTTCAGAGTGAGAGGCATCTTAGCGCTCTTCTTAGCAATAGTGGTGGTTTGCGGCGCTGCAACCATAGTGGCTCAGCAATACCTATCTGAAGAAAAACCAGCATCGGGAACCGCGACCTCGGTGAAGTTTGTTGAGGTTAAGGATCTAAGCGAGCTTGAAGAGCTGGCAAGGAGTTTCATGGAGGTACATGGCGGCGCCTTTGTAGCGGAGCCCATGAAGATGGTGGCTACTCCCCCGAGTACGACTGCTTGGGAGGCTACAGGGTACTCTAAAACCAATGTGCAAGTAGAGGGCATAGAAGAGGCCGATGTCGTGAAAACTGATGGCAAGTACATCTACGTGGCTAGAGGCTCGAAGCTCTACATAGTTAAGGCATATCCTCCTTCGGAGATGAAGCTAGTATCTGAGCTGAACTTCAGCACCCCCATGATCGAGGGGATCTATCTATATGGAGACCGCCTAGTAGTGCTAGCATCCACCCGGTTCATCGTGATATGCTCCGACTATGTGGAAGGCGGAGATAAGGTGCCTCTGCCGCGGCCGCCGATTCCACCAGTTGCACAGCCAGCTACCTTCATCTACATCTACGACATCTCTGACAAAGCTTCGCCAAAGCTCGTTGCAAACATCAGCGTGTCCGGAGGCTATGTCGCTTCACGGATGAAAAACCAGTACCTCTACGTGTTAACCCAGCAGCCAGTGATAATCCCCTCAGAGCCGGAGACAATAGTGGTTCCAGAGGTGGATGGCGAGCCGGTCAAGGTGTGGATTCCGGAGAATAAGTCCTTGATCTGGCCTCCAGCCATGCACACTACAATTGCAGTGATCAACGTGGAGACTGGCGGACATGAAGCGGCCTCCTACATCCTAGGAGCAGCCTCGAGGATCTACATGTCCAAGGAGAACCTCTACATCATATGCACCAAAGTCACCGATCTACAGTGGGCGCTAACGAAGAAGGCTGTAGAGATCATAAAGCCCCACCTACCAAGAGATGTACGAAAAGAAGTTGATGAAGCTTCGAACCCTTACGAGGCTGCCAGCAAAGTGTACACATGGCTTCAAAGCCTACCCGAAGAGAAGAGAGATCAGCTGGTCAAGGAGGTAGTGGTCAAGATAAAGCCAATTATACCGAGGCTGTACCATGAGGAGACCTACATCTACCGATTCGACCTCGAGAGCCTCCCCTCGGAGCACAGTGCTCTAGGAGTAGTTCCAGGAAGAGTGCTTGAGCAGTTCGCCCTCCATGAGAGCAAGGGGTACTTCATGGTGGCTACAACGGCGAACAAGGTATACCTCAAGGAGGAGGACTCAAGGTACTGGCTGGACTGGTCCTCTGAGAACTGCTTGTACACGCTTGAAGTGGAGAGCATGGAGATCAAAGGCAAGCTGGAGGGGCTTGCGCCAGGTGAGCAAATCTACGCTGCAAGATATCTAGATGGCTTAGCGCTGCTAGTGACTTATAGGCAGGTGGACCCCCTCTATGGCATAGATATCAGCGATCCAGCTAAGCCGAAGGTGCTCGGCTACCTTAAGGAGCTGGGCTACTCTGAGTACCTGCACCCTTATGGAGATGACAGACTGATAGAGGTTGGCGTTGCCATCAATAAGGAGGGGAGATGGCTCGGGGTGAAGGTGGCGCTCTACGACATCTCAAACCCAGCAGACATAAAGAAGTTCTCAGAGGTGAAAGTGGGAGACTACACGCCAGCGCTTCACGATCACCATGCATTTACCTTGAACATGGAGAAGCATTACTTGCTCCTACCAGTAGAAGATGGCTTGGCAGTAGTGAAAATCGCAGGTGACAAGCTCGGGGTTAAAGGCATCGTGAAAATGGAGGGAGCCTTCAGAGGACTCTATATTGGGGACTACATCTACGCTGTGGGCAGGGGGGTAGTGGCAGCTGATAACTCACTGAAGATTGTAGGCGAAGTGTTCCTTGACTAAAGAGCCATTTTCTCCCTCTCCTCTTTATGGCGAAGTAGAGGAGGACTTGAAGATCTTCCTCCGCTGCTCGCCGAGCAGCTCTAATTCCGAAGTAGAAGCTGAGGGGTGCGGTAATTAAGCTGAGACTACTGGGAGAAGGAGCAACAGGGCTTCGGCAAACCCTTGTTTTGAGCATGGCAAGGGGAACGCTACTAAGAGCAGCATGGCGAAGAAGCCTATGATGGTGACCGTCGCTAAGAGGGCACGTATACTGAAATCCCTCTCGATCTGCTAACCCTATTAGCTCCACCATGACAGCTTACATGGTTTGTCGCTATTTATAGCCGCTATGTAGCGTGGAAAACCTTAAAGCAAGTGTATGGATAACCCTAAGAGGCAGACGTGGCCCGGGTGGCGCAGACTGGTTAGCGCGGCGGCCTGTGGATGACTCCGAGCAAGGGTTCGGGGTCAACGAAGCCGTAGGTCGCGGGTTCAAGTCCCGCCCCGGGCCCCATACACTTGGTTTAAGTTCCTTCTTCTTTTATCCCAGTCCACCCCTCAAGACTCCGAGTTTCAGGAAGATCCGCTTTGCATCCTTTAGTATGCCCTCTGAGGGCTTATGGAGTATTATTGAGAGGTATTGCTGAGCTAGTGAGAGGTGCTGGGCGTACTCTTCGTCGAGTTTGTCGAGGAGGGAGATCCCCAAGGCTTCCTCGGCGTATTGGATGTCTCTCTCGACGAGCTTGGTGTTCTCCTCTCCTATGAAGCGCTTGGCACCCTCTAGGTCTAAGAAGCGAGCTGCTCTTTCAAGGTCTAATCGCAGGGACGGGTATGCCTCTAGAAGAACTTTCTTCTCCTCTGGGGATAGAGCTTTGAGCGTTCTGCCGGTGCCTATGAACTCTGGTGGGAGCCCAATGGTGTAGAAGGCTGCTGTGAGCTTTATTACTCGTGGCAAAGTGAGCTTGCCCTCTGTGAGAGCTCTATGGTAGTGGAGGGCTCCAGATGGAGGGAGGCGATCCCTTTGCTCGGGGATGAACTCCGCTACGCGATTGACAATACCGGAAAGCCTACTCACCAGCTCTCTATAGTGGCTTGCAGCCTTGCGGAGTATATGCTCCAACATCTCTTCCTCGCTTGAGCTGAACCTCAGTGGACGGTGTTGTGGGAGGGTATGCTTGAGGAAACTGATGAGCTTGGTTACCTCTGAGTGGGAATAGTCGTAGCGAAGGGCTGATTGGATGGTTATAGTTCTTATTCCCGGGTACTCCTTCACGACGTTTTCACCATTCTTTGGAGTAAGGTGCCCTCTGAAAGGAAGGGAGCCGACACCCAGTATTGGATAGATGGGGAGGTCAATCTTGATGTGCAGCTTATTGAGTCTACTAATGGCAATTTTTACTGCAAGCGCTGATGCTATTAGTCCGCTCGACATGGCAGGGTCTGAGCGGCCGAGAAAGACTCTGAGGTAGTCTCTAGTGATGCTCTTCTCGACAAACACCTCCACTATGCGGTCGGCGTTGAGGAGGGAGTCAATGTCCTCAAAGAGGGGGATGATTCGCATGTCCTCTGGATTCAACCTCGCTCCTAAATCGGATCTAGCCCAATTGATTAGAGATGCGAGGCGCCTAAACGCCTTAACCAAGTCTTCGGCGCTCCTGGTTAACGGATGAATGATCTCTATGACCGCTGGGTGGTCTAGGAGATCTTGAGTTAGGTAATTTGCCTCGATTGCTGCCATCATCGCCATGGCTTGTCTGAAGACTGTCTCCTCAGTGGCGCTGGGCATTCTGGGGGTGATGAAAACGTCCACTCCCGGCTTTAGCCCTACCTCAACTGCCCGGAGGACTATTTGAGAGACCTGGTGGTAGGGGGTGAGCTTGCCCTCATAGTCCACCTTGTATTCATCGTAGTTGAGCCCTTCAGCCCAGCCGTCTAGGAAGTAGTTGATGGCCTCCTCTACTTCCTCTTGAACTGGCACGTATCTGCTCGCCGAGTCCGGGTGCTGGGTTGCCATGATGGTGGGAATATGCCTGTCGTCAGCCAAAGTTGAATGCACCAAGCTTGCTGGAGAGATTTGAGCTAGATAAACTCTCACCTAGGACGGCTTGACCATCTCTACTATTCCTCTGAGACGTCTCTTCACCGCTGGCTCCTTATACGATCTGCCAGGGTAGGGACTATGGGTTGTAGCTAGCACTAGCTTTCTCAGACCGTGAAGCTGAAGAAACTTGGAGACAAACCTCTTCAAGCGCAGGGGCTTTACCTCCATAGAAAAGAGCAGCTCCAAGGGGATTCCGGTGAAGTATACAAGGTGCCAGCCGCACTGCGCTCTGGCTTGAAGCACTCTCTTCATCCATTCCTCGGCATCCTGCAAGGTGTGGCGAGGGTAGAGATCGAGGGGGTGCAAGCCATCGTAGATTTCGGAGAGCTTGGAGAGAAGCCCGATCACCATTATATTGCCGTCGCAGTGCAGGATGGCTCTCTTCCCCCTCTTCTTAATGGCGTTGGCGAGCTTGCGATGCCATGGAAGGTAGTGCTCTTCAACAAACCACTTGTAGTAGAGGAGCCCAGTGTACTCAGCGACGTCATCTGCTATGCGAACCGCATCCACTTCATCTAACTCCGCGCCAGCCTTCACCACTTCAAGTATTATTTGGGCGACTCGATTGTAGAGCTTGATGGCCTTCACTTTGTTGAGCTTGAGGAAGAGGGCGAAGTCAAGGCAGTGAGCCACTTCCTCCCCCTTAGAGACTCCGGGAGCGAAAAAGGCTTCAGAGGTTTCAGTGGGTCCTAAAACCTTAAACACTATGAAGCGATCCCTTGTGTAGGGGGCTACTCTCTCCTTGAAAGCAGTAGTGGCCCTCAGAGCTTCTCTATATGGGTTCGGCCACACATAGCTTTCGATGTCAATGCGCTCAGCCCAGTCGAGCACATCCTCCTTGGCTCTGCGCTTGAAGGGCCCCCCTATGGTGTAGAAATCCCTCCAATCCGCTATCCGCACTCCAGCGCCAACTATGTCGCCATACTTGTACTCTTCACGCTTGTCATCCGATTCCACGTGGAGAGGGGGGCGTGGGGGGAGGTAGTTGTCGAAAACTATGTCCACTAGCCTACGCGAGTTCAAGGGGCTTCCCTGTGGCGCTGGTGGTCACGGGATGTGTAGGGCGAAGTCCTTTATTGGTCTGTTTGACTTGCTGAGAGGGGCGGTGCTCTCCAGCAAGATCTTGCGCTCCACGCTTGCCACTAGGCGACGGGCGGAGATCACGGCGTCAGGGTTCACTGAAACGCTGTCTATGCCGCACCTCACGAGGAACTCTGTGAGCTCTGGATATACGCTGGGCCCCTGCCCGCAGATGGATACTGTTACCTCGTGTTTATGAGCGACCTCTATGAGATGAGCAATAGCTCTCAACACCGCTGGATCTCTCTCATCGAAGTAGCGGGGATCAAGGCTTGGGAGAAGCTCTGAATCTCTGTCCACGCCCAAGGTGAGCTGTGTTAGGTCATTGGAGCCTATAGAGAAGCCGTCAACGTACTTGCAGAACTCGTCGGCTAGGAAGATCACGCTGGGGACCTCTGCCATAACCCATACCTTGAAGTCCCTGCCTCTTTCCAAGCCCTCCTCCTTCATGAGTTCCAGCGCCTTCTCAAGCTCCCATGGAGCCCTAGCGAAGGGGAACATCACCCAGACGTTCTTGAGCCCCATCTCCTCCCTAACCTTCTTAATCGCCCGAAGCTCGAGTCTAAATGCTGGTCTATACTGCGGCGAGATATATCGGGATACGCCACGCCAGCCTAGCATGGGGTTGCTCTCAGCGGGCTCATACTTCTCGCCGCCCTTCAGCCTCCGATACTCGTTGGTCTTGAAATCGCTGAAGCGCACGACCACTGGTCTTGGATAGATGGCCCGAGCAACCTTAGCTATCCCCTCAGCCAGGAGATCCACGAACTTCTCGGGCTTCCCTATCTCAATAAGGTAGAGCGGGTGCTCCCCTATGACATCGGCTATGATGAACTCTATCCTCATCAAACCTATGCCGTCGAAGGGTAGGTGTAGGTACTTATCAATGGCATCGGGCTCTCCGAGATTCATGTAGATCTTAGTTCCCGTGGGCGGATAGAGATCCACTAAGGCTTTCTCTAATTCAACAACCTTGGGCGTGATTGCAGGGGCAGGAGGCCTCTCCTCTTCTATGACACCCTCGTAGACCACTCCTTGGGTGGCATCCACAGTGATATCCATGCCAGTCTTCAAGACCTTCGTGGCATTTCCAGTGCCGACAATGCAGGGAATGCCTAGCTCACGGCTGACTATGGCGGCGTGGCTTGTCATCCCACCACTATCAGTGACTATGGCTTTAGCCATCCTCATGGCGGGAGCCCAGTCTGGGGAAGTCATCACCGTTACCAGTATCTCTCCCCTCTTGAACTCAGAGATCTTGGAGACATCGGTGATGACATGAGCTTTGCCAGCGGCGATTCCAGGTGAGGCGGGAAGCCCTCTCACCAAGATCTTCTTCTCAACCTTCGCGACCTCAACTTTGGGCTTAGCTGCCTCCTCCTTCAAGCTCCACACGGTTTCCGGTCGAGACTGCACGATGTACAGCTCCTCAGTGTCACTGTCGAGAGCCCACTCAATATCTTGGGGGTGTTGATAGTGCTGCTCAATTTTCACAGCATACCTAGCTAGAGTCACTATCTGCTCATCCGTCAAGCAAGGAGCTTCTTGAAGCTCTGGGGGAACTTCCTTCTCTTCTATGTAGCCTCCAGAACCAGGCTTATCGGATCCTACAGCCATCACAAGCTTCTTGGAGATCTTCTTCTCAAGGATCTTGAAGTCGGACTTCCTAACCACATATTCATCTGGGGTAACCTTCCCGCCGACTACAGTTTCACCTACGCCCCAGGCACCCTCAATGACCACTACGGAGGGATCTCCATTCACCGGATTAATGGTGAACATTACACCTGCAGCCTTGCTGTTCACCATTTTTTGAACTGCTACGCTCAAGTAGACCTTCTCATGACGAAAGCCCTTCTCCTCCCTATAGGCGATGGCTCTAGCAGTGAATAGCGAGGAGAAGCATTTCTGCACGTATCGCACGACTTCATCTTCGCCTCTCACAAAGAGGAAGGTCTCCTGCTGACCAGCAAAGCTAGCTCCTAGAAGATCCTCGGCGGTGGCGCTGCTTCTCACAGCTACTGGCGGGTCCTTCATGCTTAGGCGTTCAGCTAGCTCGCGGTAAGCCTTTTTAATAGCCTCTTCCAGATCCCTCGGTAGAGGGGTGCTCTCCATCAACTCTCTAATTCTTCGAGAGGTTTCTCGTAGAGCTGCAACATCGTTAATATCCAGTTTCTCGAGAAGCTCCATGATCTTCGGCTGCAAGCCGGTAGACTCGATAAAGTACTTGTAGGCGGTGGCGGTGACGGCAAAGCCTGGAGGGACGGGAACGCCTATTGAGATGAGCTCGCCGAGGTTGGCGCACTTACCGCCGACGAGCGCGGTATCCTCCTTTCTTATGGACTCGAAGGGGAGAACGAAGGCGTTTGCCTTATTCTGTAGGCCTTCTGGTGTTTCGTTCAAGCTCCCACCTCATAGTAGGCGAGGGAAAAATGCGTTTTGAAAGCTTTCCCACTGGAATATGTAGTGGTTTGAATTCTATAAAAAAGTGTTTGAGAAATGCTGGAGGGATGCTATGAAAGATGGGAGAACCTCCCTGTTTTCACCACCTTGAAGTCGGAGAACTCGCCGCTGAAATCCTCCCAGAAGATCTCCATGCCGTCAACTTTTGAGCGAGGCGGCCCTATCGAGACTTCCTCTATGAACTTGTTAATGGCTTCACGGGAGCCCTCGGCTACGATTTCAACCCTGCCGTCCGGGAGGTTCCTAACGAAGCCTGTGATGCCGAGGGCTTTAGCTTTCCTTGCGGTGTAGAAGCGGAAGCCTACCCTCTGCACGATGCCGCTGACATACACGTGGACTCTTACCATGTGCGGTGGGAAAGAGCCCATGGCTGCTCCCATCCACTGGGAATTAGATTAGGCGCATGCAGTGGTAATAAGTGTTGCAAGCAGCTATCACAGATGACTCTCTAACTTGTCGGCGATGCTGACAGGCTTTCCAGTGCGAAGAATAGCCTCCTCGTCCTTAACGATCTCATCCTTAAGGTACTTGATCAGCCCAGGAGCCACTAGAGGTTTGCCTTCGACTAAGGGATAGGTATAGGGCAGCATGATTGAGTGATGCTCATTCACCTTGATTATGAGGCGGCGCTTCATGGGTATACCGCTTAGAGGGATGTCTTCAGCCACGCGCAGCGCCATGTAAACGCTGGAGTCTATTGAAAGCTGCCGTCTTCCAAGGTTCCTCGTGGAGACTCCGCGCATTTTAGAAGATATTAGCTTGAAGGTGCGCCCCTGGGGCGGATGGTCTCCTAGTATTCCGCCCACCACCATGTTGCTAAAAATCTTGAAATCTGAGGGTGTTAGTGGAAGAACAGCCTCTGGATCTAGAATCACGGTTCTAGCCCTATCTAGGGGGAGTTCGGTGACGCTCTCTTCGTATACCTCTCCAAGCTTCTCTAAAAGGCGGCGCTCGCGCTCATCCTTAACGTTGCAGAAGGCGATGTTCTCTCTGCCAGCTAGCTTTGAAGCATGGCGATACTCTAGCCAGAGCCACTTGCTTAAAGCTGGCTCACAATGCTCGATATAGATCTTTACCAAGGAGAGAGCCCCCATCTCCTAAAGCTTCCAACCATTTATTAGCTTGCCATATTAACCTTACCTTTGAAGGAGGATGAGCAGAATGGAGCTCCCACCCACGTGGAGAGAGGCATTGCTCTACGAGAAGCTCTCCGACGGTAGAGTGCGCTGCTTGACATGCGAGCACCTATGCGTGATTCCGCCAGGAGGTGTGGGTTTTTGCAGGACTAGGGTAAACTTGGAGGGCGAGCTCTACACCAAGGTTTATGGAGAGATCTCCAGCATCTCCGCCAACCCCATCGAGAAGAAGCCACTCTATCACTTCTGGCCTGGATCTGTAGCGCTGACCGTTGGCAGCTGGAGCTGCAACTTCACATGCCCATAGCTCCTCCAGCATTTAGCTGGGGAGCGGGTAGGGTGTCAAAACTTTGAGATCAGCAAGAGACCACCGCCTTCAAAGCCTTACCACTACATGAGCCCTATAGAGTTCGTAGAAGAGGCGGAGAGGCTTGGATGCGAGGGAACAAGCATCAGCTTCAACGAACCCACTCTAATGCTTGAGTGGAGCATAGATGTCTTCAGAGAGGCTAGGAGGAGAGGGCTCTACAACACGTTTGTCTCGAATGGATACATGACTCTAAAGGCGGCAGAACTGCTTGTTGAAGCTGGGCTTGATGCAATCAACATAGATGTGAAGGGAGGCAGAGAAGCCACGAAGAGGTACTGTGGAGCAGACGTCGACAAGGTATGGAGGAATGCTGAGTTCTTCCACCGCAGAGGAGTTCACGTGGAGATCACCGTTCTAGTAATACCCGGGGTAAACGATGATGAAAAACAGCTCAGAGAGATCTGCCAGCTCCATAGGGAGAAACTCGGGGAAGACACTCCTATACACTTCAACAGGTACTATCCGGCCTACAAGTTTCACGCACCTCCGACACCACTCTCCACCCTAGAGAAGGCCAAGGGCATAGCTTTGGAGGAGGGATTGCGCTACGTGTACTTGGGGAATGTGATGGTCAAGGAGTACATGAACACTTATTGCCACAACTGCGGCTTCCTAGTTGTGGAGAGAGATGTCTTTTCAGTGGTGAACCACTTCCTTGATGAGGGTAACACTTGTCCTAAGTGTGGGGCGAAAATTCCTATAGTAGGAGAGGTTAAGGTTTCTAGGCGGGGTTACATGTGGTTGTAGAGGATCGCGAGTTTAGGGAGGGGGAGTACGTCCTTCTCTACATGGATGAGCGCCGTCGCTGGATAGTCAAGCTTGAAAAAGGCAAGAAGTTTCATACCCACAAGGGAATAGTGGATCTCGATAGGGTGATAGGTAAGCTTCCCGGAATCACCTTGAAAACCACCTTGGGCACCACGGTATACGTGCTGAGGCCCAGTTTAACGGATTTCCTTCTAAAGATCTCGAGGAAGACGCAGATAATTTACCCAAAGGACATGGCGGTGATTGCTGCTCTCGCAGACATCACTCCAGGAAGCCTTGTAGTTGAAGGAGGTACAGGCAGCGGAGCGCTAGCCTGTTTCTTGGCAAGCAGAGTAATGCCTACCGGGAAGGTAGTCAGCTATGAGGTTAGAGAAGACGTGCAGAAAGTTGCTGAAAAGAACGTCAAGAGGCTTGGATTAGAGAAGTTCATCGAGCTCAAGCTTGGAGATCTAACAGAGGGAATAGAAGAGAGGAATGTGGATGCGGTTGTCTTGGATATGCCAGTTCCTTGGCGAGTGATCCCCCATGCCAAAGCCGCGCTTAAGCACGGCGGCTTCTTTGCGAGCTTTAGCCCTACTATCAACCAAGTGGAGAAGACCGTGGAAAAGCTGCAAGAGGAGGGGTTTGTTGACACTAGAGCTCTTGAGGTAATGGTTAGGGAGTATAAGGTCAAGAAAGGTGAGACCCGCCCCCATACGAGAATGACTGGACACACAGGATTCATTGTAGTGGCTAGGAGAGCATAGGCTGCAAAATGCTAAAATAACCGGGGATAGCCCTTTACATGGAAGAAGGTGCATAAAATGGTGGAAGTTGAGGAAAAGCTCTTCCCTGATGGAACCATTAGCAAACTAAAGGAGGCATCCAACAAGGGAGACTTAAGGTTTCTCAACGCATGGAACCAGCTCTGTGCTAGGCTTGATTACTTAATGTCGAGGAAGTCTAATGTGGGCTTTGAGTGGAAAGACGACAACATCTATGTGAAGGGAGAAGAGGGAGAGGTTACAGAGATAGTCGATGAAATACGCAAGCTCGGTACTAGGCTACACTTATGGTGAGAAACTAGAGTCCTCTAAGCTCCCCCTCCACCTCTTCTATACTTGCACCAAATCCTATAGATATCAGAGAGCCTATCTCCTCTATCAGCTTTCTCAAGTGGGCTTTGTAGATGAAGAGTCCTCCCTCAGAAGGCTCTTTCAACTCAAGAAGCTTGCATACGAGGCTTTTTTCGGCAGCGCCTCCAAGGACGATGTAGGTTCCAGCTCCAACATCCAAAACCCTCATGACCACAATGGGCAGCTTGAGATCCCTCCACTGCTCCCTTGGAATAATCGATGCCACCTTCTCTAGCTCGCTCCGCAGCATGACTATGGGAGTGCCATCTCTAGCTGGAACCGAAGGTGTGCGCTCAGCTAGCAAGTCCTCTAAGTTTTTGCGAAGTTTGGGTAAATGCTGGTTCAATTTGCTTAGCTCGAGTTTGAGAAAGAGGCGATAGATGCGCTCACCGTAGTCCTCTTCCAAGTGGCGATACCCTCCAATAGAGAAAGTTTATCTACATCTCATTAAAACTTAATCAAGCTGCATGGGGGAGCGAAATGTGGGAGAAGTAGTAAAGGTGCTAAGAAGCGTTGAGGAAGAAGTAGCTCAGCTCCGCCAAGAAGCCGAGAAGAAAGCCGATGAAATTCTCAGGAAAGCCGATGAACTAGCGCATCGCCTGCTGACTGAAGCTGAAGCGCTGGCCCGTAGAGAGGGAGAAGCCAAGGTTAAGGAAGCGTTAGAGAAGGCTAAGCGTGAGGAAGAGAAGATCTTGAAGGCGGCTGAAGAGGAGCGGAGAAGGCTTAGAGAGGTAGTTAAAGGCAGGATAGACGAGATTTCTGGGCGGGTATTTGAGGAGTTTCTGCACTTGGTGAAAGGCAGTGAGCGTTAGGAGATCTATCAACTATGCGTTCACAGCTACGCGGGTTTCAGCTTTAAAGGGGAAGCTCCTCACGAGAGGAGCTGTAACAGGGCTTGCAGATGCGGGGAGTCTAGAGGAGCTGGTGGCTAGGCTGAAGGAAACACCCTACTCAGCATACGTGGAAGCTCTCAAGGCACCCTCCACGGCAGCAGAAGTTGAGAATGCCTTGCTGAGAAGGTACATTGAAGAATTAAATGCACTTGCTAAAGGGGCACCAGCTCTTTCGGCACTGCTCGCAAAAGAGCGCGCTAAACTCTACCTGTACGAAGCTCTTAAAATCTTGCTGAAGGGAAAGCTGGCTGGGAAGACCCCTAAAGAAATTGAAGAGAGCTTGTCGCTTTTCCAGGGTCTATACCCTGAAATGTCAGTGCTCATCGGAGCAGCGTACGCTGGAGACATAGCTAGCGTTGTTGATGCCCTCAAGGCTGTTAAGATGGATGAAGTGGCTGGAAGAGCGGTTTCCCTCTACCAGGAGCAAGGAGTGCCAGCGCTTGTTGATGCTACCATAGACTATGAGTATCTGCGAAGACAAGTCGATCTTGTGAAGAATATGAGCGCCGACGAGAAGCTCTATACAGAGCCTCTTCTGCGTTTGGAGGGTGAGATATATAACATCCTCGCCATAGCGAGGAGCAAGCAGTGGAGATTGCCGGGAGACGTTGTTAGACGTTTTCTGACCCCTGTAAGGTGGAGGCTAGCGAGTGAGGAATACAGCGCCTTGATAGCTGCAGAGAGAATTGAGGACTGCATTGCCGTCATAAAGAAGAGCTGGTATAAAGACGTGGCTGCTGAGGATCTAGGCTCCCTTGAGAAGGGGCTACTAGAACTACAGGTCAGAAAGGCCTATGAAGCCTTCTACACCGATAGATTTCACCCTGGAATGATCATTGCCTACAGCAAGCTTCTGCAGGTGGAGATTATGAGTCTCATAACGCTAATCTACGGAATCGAGATGCGGATACCACAGCAGGAGGTATTAAGGGAGATAATGGTTCTCTAGCTCACCTTTCCAGCCTAGAGATGAAACCTTCACCCTCTCTGAAGAGCCACTTTCTCTAGTTCAAAGGGCGTAAAGGGTACTCCTTCTCCTGTGAAGAACTTGCTAAACCATTCATAGAAGTGAAGCCTCAGAGTGTGGGCGAAGACTATTATTCCTTCAAGGAACATGGTGAGCAAGTTGCCAGAGACGGCAACTATGATGTAGAGGATGAAGCCTAAAGGCACCCCTGAAACAAGCTCTGCGAGAATGTAGAAGGTGAAGAGGAGGCTCCAGTGAGCCACGGCTAGAGCGAAGATTCGCACATAGGAGACCGTGTTGCTAATGAACTTGAGGACCACATCAAAGACTTCGAAGAACTGCTCTCCCAATGCGGTTATGAAAACCTTAGCACGGCCATGCTCATAGGCATGGAGGGCAGGCTTTCCGAAGAACAAAATTGCTAAGAAGACTAGAGGTAGGAGCACAGGAAGTTCGGTAAGCTTCCATTGAGTGAAGGTTAAGCCCTTAGTTACCACTAAGGCTACACCGCTGAGGAACAGCCCGAGCTTAGGAATAGCGGTTATGAAAGTCTCTGTTAGGTTACGTTCCCGGATCTTGTTTATGACATCTATCGCCATGCCCAGCGCGATGTGGATCACTCCTATCCAAAGGGAGATGATCACCATGTCTAGAGCGTCTTCAACAGGTGAGAGAAGAATAGGCGGAAAGAGATGGAAGCCGAATACCTCACCGTAAAGAGCTCCAGCTACCGCTGAGAAGATGCCGCAGAGGGTTAACACGGCTGCAAAGCGCCGCAGTCCTTCACTAACTGCAAGCTTATAAAAAATATAGCTGCCTACAGCCAGTATTATGCCATGTCCTAAGTCGCCGAACATTAAGCCAAAGAGAAGGGGAAACGTCAGGGCGAGGAAGGGAGTGGGGTTAATCTCCCGGTATGTCGGATAACCATAGAGCTGGGTAATGTCCTCATAAACCTTGATAATGAAGGGATACC
>JAGHCH010000131.1 GCA_021160575.1 Thermoproteota archaeon
CTTTAGGAGAATTCCTCAGATGGCTTTGGATGCACTTCGGTACTGGAGCCGCAGCCCTTCTCTTCAATATGGGTGTTTCTATAGGAAGGCGTCTTGCTAGCAACTTTAAAAAGCACACTAAGATGACAGTCATCGAGGCAGCTGAGTTCTTCTCGATATTGGCGAGAGCTGGAGGCTGGGGAATCTTTGAGAAAGTGCGATTAGATCTCGAAACGCCTTCACTCGTTTTTCGGGTTTATGATAACTGGGAGGCCTCTCAAGTGCGAGAAGTGCTTCCATCAAAAATGCCTGCTTGTCTTCTCACGAAGGGTCTAGTTGCGGGCGTGGCTTCTGAATTCTTGAAGGTACCTCTAGCAGCTGAAGAAAAGCGCTGCATCGCTTTAGGTGACGGCTTTTGTGAATTCCACTTGTTTCCTGAGTCCAAATAGGCTATCCAAGGGAGAGCATAGCATAAGAGTAGGCGGCTTCCACTTCCTCAATAGCTTCAATCAACCGATCTATAGGAGCTGCTGCAGTAATGCACAGATATCCCTCTTCAGAGAGGTCGACACGTGCCCACCTAAGCCCTTGGACATATCTTTTCAACATCCTAGCATATGACACCGCATTGCTGCTCTCATCATACCTGAAGATGCCGTCAGACTCTACGTACACCCCATAATCCTCAACACATACCACTGCCGAGAAAAGCTCCCCCTTAGACTCCCTAGAAACCGCTAACACCACCTCTCCTTGATCTCTAGGAGTTGCTGCAGCAAACCCTCTTCCAGCAAGCTGCTCCACAAAAGCCTTCAGTTCCTCAGCTAAGACATGCTCTTTAATTTGTGCTTCTCCTCTAGGAAGCCTCCTCGCCATACTGGAGGGTCCCACGAGAAATCCCGCCTCTACTACCTCGCTGTAGGGCTCGCTAATCCCATAGAACACGCAGAGCGCCCTTCCCGGGTTCCAGTAGTACACACCTCCCCTTCTAGCCTTAACCACGCTTCTTCCAGCTGCTTGAAATGATCCTGGTATCTCGAAGTACACCTCCTCCTTCCAAAGGTTAAGCTCTGCCTTAAATGGCAAAACCTTTCTTAATTTGCTAGCTAACTCTTCATTTACTAGCTTCAACACTATTGCATACTCTCCGCTTGAAACCTCAAGCAGCATGGATGGCTCCCTAATCACCATTAGCTCAGAAAGCTAGTTAAATGTAGTCTCCCATAAGCCCTCACTATGCAGCGTGCGACTCCCTTCAAAGCCTAGGTTCACCAGCGGCGCTGAAAGCAGGGCGGCTTGTCGGATAGGCAAACTTAAATAACATGCATTCCTCCCTCCAGCCCAAGGGAGAGAAAGCAGTTTGGAGACCATAGTCAGAATAGATAGTGAAGGAAAAATCTCTATTCCTCGACATTTCCGAGAACTTCTAGATTTGAAGGAGGGAGGCTTTGTTAAAGTCAAGGTTGAAAACCGTAGAATAGTGGTTGAACCCATCTGGACGACTGCGGACCGTTTCTATGGAGCCTTTAAAGTCGAGGAATGGCCCAACAACTTAGATGAGTTCATGGTGGAGGCAGCTAGGAAGTGGCACACCAAAAGAAGTACGTAGACGTGGACATCTTCCTCTACTGGCTTTGCTCCCATCCAGAACACGGCGAGAGAGCTAGGCTGTGGATTAGAAGCATGGAATCCACAGAAGGTGGGGGCTTCATCACCTCCGCGTTGACGATCTACGAGGTTTTGGTATTTCTAGCTAGCTTAGAGGGGCTTTCCCTTAAGGAGAAAACCTTGGTTTCGCAAGCCGTGGAAGCCATCTTAAGCCTTCCAGAGTTGGAAGTGGTCTCTTTAACGAAGGGTGATTGCCGGAATGCTTTAGAATTCATGGAAACCTACCGCCTAGACTACGAGGATGCACTCCACCTCGCAGTAGCCTTAAGGTGTGGCGCCACCACTATAGTGTCGTGCGATAGAGACTTCGACGATGCTCCTATAAGGAGGGTCTTCTAGCGTTCATGTCGAGAAATCCTCCTACCTCTCTGAGAAGTGCAGCCAGCTGCCCCTTAGGGATGTTTAACAGCAGCGCTGTAGAGGCGATCTCCAGTCTCTGCGGCCTCCAGTTCTCATGAAGGTGCTTCAGCGCAGCCTTCAAAATGCACTCGAGGTCGTCGAAGGGAAGGTTCTCCGCATAGAGTATTGCGTGGACCACTTCAGCAGCTCGTCTCTCCACCTTGAATTCAAGGGATGCCACTTCACATAGCCTCTTCTCGGCGCCGCTCTCCACGACGTACACCGTGTATTTTGAGTCCTTGCCAGCAACCCTGATGGAAGCCGTCGGGTAGCGTACCTCAACAACCGCTCTATAGACCACGCGCCCCCTCCTTCTAGTTGCCAAGATCTTGATCTCTCCAAACAAGCTGCTAGTGCAGCTTCCCACAGCCTCCAAGGAATCACCCCCTTGAAGGCCGCACAGCCTCTAAAACCTCGCCTCTAACAGCTCTACTCGACAAAATCCCGGTAACCCTGACATTAACTATTGCCCCTATGAGATCAGAGCTTCCTCTTACCACGATGACTGGTCCATGATAAATCGGGTAGGCAACCAAGCTGTTCGGTATCTTAGGATACTTGGCGGCGACAACCGCCTTAACAGTACTCCCCATGAGCTTCTCCTTCAAGGAGAGGTTGATTCTCTCCCCTTCCCTCACTATCTCCATGCTGAGAGGGTCTCTGGCTGCTGGAGGCCCACTAGGCATATCCTCGAAAGCTGACATGGGGAGACTTTGAAATCTGTAGATAGTGATCTTCTCCGCTCCAGCTCTTGCAACCTCCCTCATAATCTTCACTGTCTGCCTAGCGGTGCGCTTATTCTGCCCGGGCAAGCCGTGGATGAAGTACACATAGGGCTGAAGTCCATGCCTCTTCAATCTCCTCACGGCTTCAACAACTTCGCGAGGCATGGAGGGCCTTCCAATAGCTCTAGCGTGTTCTTCATCTCCAGTTTCACATCCTATATGCACTGGACAGCCAGCGAAGTACTTTCCCAAGAGCTTCGCTGCCTCCTCGGTTAAGAGGCAGGCCTTCACATTCTCTATCCCTACGAACACCTCGCCCTTCTCCACCTGTGGTATGCTCTTCACCGCTGAGAACAGCTCTTCAAGAGCCTCGTAGTTAGGCTCCGGGCTTCTAGGATCGGTGAGAGGCTCCGGCTCCACTAAGAGATCTCTCCCATACTCCAAGATATCTGAGCCGCTGAGAACTATGCGTTTGCACCCCTCCTCTATAAGCCCCTCCACCTCCTCCACGATCTTCTTAACTGATCTACTGCGAGGCGGACCGAAGGTACTAGGCACCGAGCAGAAGCCGCAGCCTGGAGGAATCTCCACGGGGCAGTAATAGCGCTCCTCCAGCTCTCCTGTTCTGCATTTATTGCAGCCAGTACATTGCCTTCCATCTGGCAGAGGCAGAGTGGTTCTATAATAGTTGCTGCACCCTCTAACCACTTCAACGTAGACTCTGCTGGCGAAGAAGAGTGGATAGCTCCTAACCACCTCCACTGAGGGGATGT
This sequence comes from Thermoproteota archaeon, assembly GCA_021160575.1. Classification (GTDB taxonomy): domain Archaea; phylum Thermoproteota; class Methanomethylicia; order Methanomethylicales; family JAGHCH01; genus JAGHCH01. Next base: position 3,545 of record JAGHCH010000131.1, read on the forward strand.
ACTGGTCGTAGCTCTCTCTTGGCATGATGGGGCGCAACGGATTCACCACTACGTCTTCTCTCTCAACATAGCCTACCCCCTTCACATCCTCCGCGTCAAAGTTCCTTTCAATTAGCTCCTCAAGCGTCTGCTCAGCCTCCCCAATTACACAGAGGTCGAAGCCAGCTCTAGCGAGGGCGTCATAAGGGTTGCAAGCTAATGGACCGCCGACAACCGCTATGCCTCTCCCAACAATCCTCTTCCATATTGAGAGCACTCTTCTAGCAGCTGGGAAATCCACTGTCATTGCACTGACGAAGAGAGCATCATACCTTCTCAGCTTCACCTTTGAAATTCTATCATAGGTAGCTAAATCCACGTCAACGCCGCATCTCTCCAAGACTCCAGCTACAGCTCTAGGACCAGCCCCAATGACATCTATCGTAGCTTTCCTTCCCTCCTCTCCCTGCCCAAGAACGTCCACAAGCAGCACTCTCACAGCTCTTCTCTCCCTACAGCAATCTAGTTCTCCATCTGCTGGAACGCCTTATCTAAGGCCTCCACAAAGTCCTCTGGAGCCGCCCCTAAAAGGGAGATTTCCTTCCTAGAGGCGAAGAATTCCTTAACTCTCCTTTTAGCCTCCTCTCTTCCAAGAGAGGTTTCTTCAAACATGGCATTCAGCTCATCAAGTGCCTCTCCAGGATCCATGAAGAAATCCCCTGTGAACACTATCTTCTTGGCAGTAGATCCCTCAGCGTCGATGCACACCCTTATCGTCTTGCCCCCCAGCGCTCTATACACGAAATCTACGTGCTTCACCTAGCACCCCTCCTCTTAAAGGTCAGTTCTTCAAAGATCTTCAAGTCCCTGTTCTTCATGGAGCAGAACTTACATGGTCCAAGACTCCACTCCGGGCTGCAATACTTCCCTTTGTAGAGCTCCTCTGCCAGCCTCCTCTCCTCTGCCGTCAGCTCACCATCCACAAGCTCAACGCCAAACACTTCCTCCACTCCAAGCCTGATCGCCCTCTTCACCTCCTCCACGTCAACCACTCTGCCTACAGCTTCGCAAACAGTGATCACCCTTTTAACCGCTGAAGTAACCTTTTTCTCAGCCAGCTTTTCCTTGGGAACGTTCAGAACTCTCCCCAAGATGGCGAGATCCGAGTTGACAAGGATGCATCCGTGAAGGAAAAGCGCATTCTTGAAGATGGCTCCAGCCATCCCTGAAACCTTCCTTCCTCCTATCTGAAGATCGTTGATGGGCACAAACTTGGCGTCTATGCCGAAGGCCTTCCTTAAACCACATGAAACAGCCTCCCCTAGCAGCTTGAAGCCCTCCATCAGGTCTCTAGCCGCTTCCTCCCTTCTGATGCTGAGAGCGTAGTTCAAATTGCCCCAATCATGGTACACCGCCCCTCCACCTGTAAATCTTCTCACCACGCTAACTCTAAGCTCTCTACACGCATGGAAGTTTACTTCGAGAGCTGCGCACTGAAACCTTCCAATCACGATCGTGTTGTCGTTCCTCCAAAACCGCAAGGTGCTTGGAGCCAAGCCTCTACTCACTGCGAGGGGTATTGCTTCCTCCACTGCCATGTTCATGTAGGGGTCATCAAACTCCACGTCTACAACCCGCCACTTCAAGGGATTTGCCCCCGCGGCTGCGTCTACCTCGTATTACAGCGTTTTCAAAGCTATAGTGCTCTCCTCTCTTAAGCCTATGGACGTCAAGCTTAAGACCGCCCATGCGTCAAATAGTTCTTGGCAGCCCTCGCCCCTCTAACAAGCCCGCTGTCACGGGCAGTGGGTGAGGAGGGGTTCCGTCGGACCCTCCTTACACCTCTCTTCTCCCCAACAGTCAACTTTTATCGAGGTTCCTTGCCACTATTTTCTCTTGGAGCGGCCGATGAAGAGGCCAGGACTAAATGACTCAAAATATGATGTTAGTCCCGACCGCTGCAGAGGCCGCTCAGCTGAAGGGGTTTTCGAAGTATGCGGGTTAAGTGCTCTACGCCAGCACGCGCCGACCTCTTCAATACCCACCAAGACTACAAGGGGCTGCCCGTGGTCGCAGCTGCCCTAAGCTTGAGGCTTAGAGTTACCGGGGTTCGTCTGGATTCCAGTAGGATTTTCGCCTACTCAAGCACGGTAGGCGATGCCTACGAGTTCGATGTAGATGATCTTTCCTTTACTGGCGGCTGGGTGGACTATCTTAAAGCTGTGCTTAGGGCTCTCCGTAGGAGGGGCTTCCCTCTTACGGGCTTTGAGCTGGTGGTGAATAGCGAGATTCCAATAGGCAGCGGACTTGGAAGCAGCGGCTCCCTCGTAGTCGCTCTGACGGGCTTCCTCTCTAGGTTATTCAACTACGGGCTCTCCCCCAAGGATATAGCTGAACTAGCTTATCGCGCTGAACGTGATGAGCTGGGTGTCCCGTGTGGGCGTCTAGACCAGTATGCATCTGCGCTTGGGGGAGTGCTCCTCATAGAGACTAAGCCCCCATACCGCGTGGAGCAGTTCAAGATCTCCGAGTTCTACTTTATCGTAGCGGACTCCGGTGAAAGGCACTCCACGAAGTCAGTGCATTCCGCTAGGCAAAGCGAATTAAGGAAGGCTATTCAGCTGCTCTTAGAGAAGCTGCTTCCACCAGAGGTTCAGCTGAAGCTGCAAGGGGATCTATCTTCGGTGAAGTGGAGTCTCTTAACAGAGGAAGAGCTGCAACCCCATCTAGATGAGCTCCCCGCAGCTCTCAAGAAGAGGGTGCTCTTCACCTTAAAGATGCAGCACTCCACTCTAAGGGCGCTCAACATACTTCACGCCCTTTCCTCCACTCCTTCGCAAATGCTTCTCAAAGAGCTTGGAGCGGTGATGAATGAGCAGCACTGTCTACTCAGAGACCTCTACGATGTTAGCACTTCGCGCCTCGAGGATCTCCGGCAACAGCTTCTTGAAGCGGGAGCGCTTGGAGTGAAGATCACAGGAGCTGGGCTTGGAGGCTGCTTAGTTGCTCTCGTATCCAATAAGGAGCATGGAGTACGGATCTTGAAGCGTTTGGAGGCAAGTGGTGCTGCTCCTCAATTATGGCTTCTCCGCCTAGATTCTGGGCTATTATGCACATCTTCAAGCTGACACGTAGTGGAGAGGGAGGCTCTTGAAGTGGTCGAATCTAGAAAAGGCTTCGAAAAGCCTACCATCGAGCTGAGATTTCATCCTCTAATAGGAGAGTGGATTGCCGTTGCTGCGCATCGAGAGAAGCGTCCATGGAGGCCGAATTACTGTCCCTTCTGCCCCGGGCGCCTTGAAACTGGCGTCGGCTGGAAGACCCTCGCCTTGCCTAA
>JAGHCH010000105.1 GCA_021160575.1 Thermoproteota archaeon
CTCTTAAAGAGGAAGCCATGCCACCGTTTTTCTAAGCAATATTTAAGTTTCTTAGAGTGGTAAGTAGGTATTGATGCCTAGGAAGGCAAAACGTGCCACCAAAAGGAAACCAGCACAAACTAAGAAGAGACGAGTAGAAGCTCCTCCAAAGAGAAAACCGCCCTCCTACGAGAAGCTCTTCAAAGCGGTTCTACGAATCCTCCGCAGCTTCGAACCCACCAAACACGGCAAGCCCAGAGAAGTTGACATAGAAAGGGAGCTAGTCCAAGCCCTAAAGTACGGGCTACCCAAGCCCTACAACGAGCAAGTAGTCTATGAAAAGGAGATCCGCGGAGGACGCCTCGACATCTCCATCGGCGGCAATCAAGTCGGTGTTGAACTAAAGGTGGAGCCCAACAAATCAGAGCTTGACAGACTTGTTGGACAGGTTAACCGTTACCGCAAAGAGTTCAAGCGAATAGCAGTACTCATTCTATATGCTGGCATCGGTGCACGAGCAGAGGTTGTCCAAGAGACCGTTGAAGAAATCAAAAAACGAGGAGGCAAAAAAGTAGAAGTCATCGTCAAAGGATACACCAGCAAAAAGTGAAGAAGGACAACGGGGATGTAAAAGGCTAAATGCAACAACATGCCGACAACTAGTTAGCTAAGAAGAGGCGGAGCGATAACGGATCAATGATCCCTAAAAAGTGGCTGGACTCAAGGTTCATCGCCTACTTTAATAAGGCACCACCCAGCATAGTGTGCCCAAGCTTCTGGCTCCTAAAATGGTCAACAGGATGCCCCTTCCATTGCAGCTACTGCTACCTACAAGGAACGCTCTACGGCAAAAAGCAACCCCGACTCAAAGACCTAGAGGAAATGAGAAGAGAGCTGGAGAGATTTCTTTCGTGGGCTGATGACAGCAACCTAGAGGTGCTGCTCAATGCTGGAGAACTCAGCGATAGCTTAGCCATAGCGCCTTGGACCAATAAGCTCATCGAAATACTATGCGAAGTACTCATCCGTCATAATGGGCATAAAGTCCTCTTAGTCACTAAAGGAGGAACCAAGCACATCACACCACTTCTCACGGCATCACAGAATCTAGCGGACAAGTTCATCGTAAGCTTCTCAGTAAACTCCATAGCAGCGGCCAAGAAGTTTGAGAACGGAGCACCATCACCAGATAATCGACTGAAAGCAGCCAAAATTCTCCAAGAACAAGGCTTCGAAATAAGGCTTAGGATAGATCCAGTAATACCCATAGCTAATTGGAAAACCAGCTACCTAGCGCTTCTGGAGAAAATCTTCACACGCTACGAGTTGAAGCCGTCGAGGATCACCATTGGAACCCTTAGAGGACTCCGCAAAACCATAAGATTCGCTAAGAAGCGAGATTGGTACCAATACTTAAAGAGCGGCGAGAAAACTGGATGGGGGTTAAAGCCTCCGTTTAATCTGCGTATAAAGATGTACTCCCTCTTAATAGAAAGTATCCGCAGCTATGGCTACAAAGAACCAATAGCACTCTGCAAGGAAACCCTAGAAGCATGGCAAGCCCTCAGAAAACACCTTGAAGACCCTGGAAATCCCCCGCAATGGCAGAACGTTAAGTGCAACTGCACCCTCTAAGTGTAGAGCCCCACCACATGGTCACCATAGCACTGGCATGCTCCAGGAACATACTTCCAGCCAAGCGAACGCCACATCTCCACAGTCTCCTTGCAAATGGTCACCTTGCCAATGTCATATCCGAGTTCACGGAGTTTCTCAGCAATGAAGAGGTAAATTCTCCTCCTAATCTCAAAGGGAAGCTTCAGCCCCCACTCCGTCCGCTCACCATCCTTGAAGAAATCAGCCCAAGACATATCTACACCAGCCTTCTTGGCATACAGCAAGGTCTTACGTAGGCCACGAGGAGTTCCCAGAATAATACGCGTAGGAGTAAGCCTGGACAACAGCTTATACAGCAGATGCTCATAGTGAATCTCCCAATCCTCAATAGGAAAGATAGGATCAATCCTAATCCACACCGGGTAGCCAGCCTCGCGCACAAGGCGGGCAGCCTCAATCCGCTCCTCTGGAGAAGGAGCCCGCTCCCAAAGCCTAGCAACCTTCACGGCATTAACACTCCAAGCACAAACCACATTCCGCCTAAACCTCCTCAAAAGAAAGCCAACGGCGGCAGGTCCACACTTTGTCAAAAGCAGCAGCTTATGTCGATCTTGCTCAGCAAACTTATCGGCGATTTTCTCCATGAAATCCGGCTTCATCAGAGAATCAGAGAGCTCACCGCTGTTGAACAGCGCTGGCTTACCACCATTAAAGAGAGGATCGCTGAACACCTGATCCAACGCCTTCAAAACATGCTCTACCCTAACATATCTAGGCTTCATGTCGCCGCGGCAAGTCCCCCTAAGGTAGCAGTAGGCACAGTCATAGATGCAGCCATAAGCCCACCGCAGCTCCCAAAACCTCCCACAAACAATTGAAGGAGGCACCTTACTAAACGGCTTGATAATGTACCTATATGGAGAGACACCCCTGTCAACCACCAGAGGAGCAATATCCTCAGGATGAGCAACCCTAGCAATCTGCCGCGGAGAAAAGAAACGCTCAAGCCTCTCAGTAAGCCTAGCACCCTCCTCCATCCGACGTTTCCTAATAGTCTTCCAAGCCTTATAAGCAGCCTCACGATGCTTTCTACTTTTATTATTCTCGGCCATACCGGATAATCACCATAAACCTTAAGGGAAACAACTTACACTTTTCAGAGGCTTTAAAGATGCACATAAATCTGATGGCTAGCAAAACGAAATAGAATAGAGA
>JAGHCH010000019.1 GCA_021160575.1 Thermoproteota archaeon
AGTCGGGCTGCCCATAGAAGGTGTCCCAGTAGTTGCCTAAGTAGTTGACGTAGCATCTGTTCTGGTACATGTAGTTTAGTGGCGTTGGGCTATACCATAGAGCCGAGCTCTGAGTCATGTACACATCATCGCAGTATAAGCCTATGCCATTATCAATGAAGTTGTTGAGGAAAGCTGTGATGTTGTCAGAGTTAAATAAACCTAGAGCATACTCACTGCAGCGGGTGAAGTTGTTGAAAACTAGGTTTACATGGGAACAAGCATGCAGCACGAAGCCGTAGGTTCCTGAAATGCTGCATCCAAAGGCGGTGATGTTCTGGACACCCATGGCGAGGAGGCATTTGTAGCTTTTGGTGAAGCAGCAGTTGTATAGTAGGAGATTGTTGGAGTATCCGAGTATGAAGATGCCGTAACTACTCTTGCTGGTAGATAGATTGCAGTTGCAGAGAATTGTGTTGGAGGAGCCGTCGATGTAGGCAGCATAGTACTTGATCTTTGTGATTTCTGTGTCGTTGACGGTGATGTCGGATGAGTAGTGGATCATTAAGCCGTGAGTGCAATTCCTCACAGTGCATGAGTAGATCCTCGTCAGGGAGGAGTATAGGAGTCTAATGCCGTAGAAGGTCTTTCCTATAATGCAATTCGAGATGCTTACATTAAAGGAGTCTGTGGCGTTAATGCCCATTTCAAAGTTCTCGATGACCCCATTAGTGATTATTATGTTGCTGGAGTTAAACACCATTATGCCGCTTCCCGAGCCGTATCCGAGGAGAAACTTGCCATTAAGATCCAATAGCACATCGTGAGTTCTAAGAATCCGAATGGAAGTGCCATTTATGGTCACGTTGCCTACTATCTCCAGTCTGTACTTTCCGGGAAGGCGGATGTCATAGGGAAGGTAAGTGATTGCAGTGTAGTCGTTGCTTGCCATTGGGATGTGTATTTGGCTTACAAGAGGCAAGAGGAGCAACGCCAAGAGGAAATATCCAAGCTTCATCGGAAAAGCTTCCTACACAATGTTGGTGGAAGTTGCTGTTGAACTCATATTTAACACTAGCTTTTTCCTCTAGGTACGCATAGCTGGGAAATAGAGCTTCGCGAAAGCTCTGCCTCCACTTCAAAGATGTGCTGCCTCATGTTCCGGGGTAAAGCACTAACGACGCGGCTTACTGAAGTTCTGTACTTTGCTGAGGTAGCAGAAAGCTATTGCTGAGCCTAGAAGCTATACAGCTTTAAGATCACATAAAAAGGGGGAGATGGAGACAGGGGCTATTTGCCGATAAGGGCTTCCACCTTCTGCTTCTGATCTCTATGCTTTCTGGCGGCGATTCTGAAGGCGTCAGCGATCGTGTGTAGTAGATCCTTTGACTGCTCAGCAACCGTGGAGAAGAGAGAAGCGACCTTCTCTTCGAAGTCGACTGCCTTCTTTAGGGCGTCTGCTAGGCTGATGTTTGCTGGCAGTGAGAAGTCGACGGCATAATCGTTAAGGTTGACTTCCTTCACCGAGTATCCCGCTTCAATAGCGTCGGTAATGGTCTCTTGGTAGGTTCTGAGGATGGAGATCCTATTTCTATCGCATGTCTTGGCGAAGGATTGGAGGGAGAGCTTTTTGTCTGGGAAGCGCTCAGCTAGCTCCTTGTAAAATTTGGAGGCGTTCTCCTCTAGCTTGACTGCGAAGTCCACGATGGCTGAGGCAGTCACCTCGCTCATCTAGAACCACCTTTCTATAACCACCTTCGCCTCGGTGAAGAATCTTATGGCTTCTCTGCCTTGCCCGTGGAGCACTCCGAAGAAGGAGTTCTTCATGCCTCCGAATGGGAAGAACGCCATTGGGGCGGGGATTCCGATGTTTATACCTATGTTGCCACAGAGCACTCTGTAGCGGAATTCACGGGCCCACTTGCCGCTCTGAGTGAAGATCGACGCAGAGTTGCCGTAGGGGTTGCCGTGGATCATGTCTACGGCTTCGTCGAAGGTTCTAGCTCTCATAATGCAAGCGACTGGACCGAAGATCTCCTCTCTGCCTATAGTCATGTCAGGTGTTACTTCAGTGAAGACTGTTGGGTTAAGGAAGCAGTTAGTAGGCCAATCTCCAATTAACTTGACTTGCCGCCCATCCAGAACTAGCTTGGCGCCCTCCTCAATGCCCTTCTCAATGTAGCCGATGATACGCTTCTTCTTTTCCTCATCTCGCACTGGACCCATCTGAACTGACTCGTCAAGACCGTAGCCCACTCTGATTTTTGATGCTGAATCCACGAAAGCTTTGACCACCTTGTCATAAAAGTTGTTAAACTCCTGCTCGCTGAGCCCCTCACCCACAACTACCAAGTTGGCTCCAGCGAGGCAGCGCTGTCCAGCGTTACCGAAGAAGGAAGTCATGCACGCAGCAATGGTTCGCTCGAGATTGGCATCCGGCATCACGAGGATGAAGTTCTTAGCTCCAGCTTGTGCAATAACCCTCTTACCTGTTTCACCGCACTTCTTGTAGATCACGTTCTTGGCTACTGGAGTAGAGCCTACGAAACAAATACCGCTAATGTCCGGGTGCTCGAGCATGGCGTTCACGACTTCCCTTCCACCATTGACCACGTTCCATACTCCCGGAGGGAAGCCAGCCTCCTCTGCCAGCTCGGCGATCTTCATCTGGCTGATAGGATCTTCGCTGGAGGGCTTGATAATCACGCAGTTGCCAGTGGCCACGGCGTAGGGAGCGAACCAGAGGGGCACCATGAAGGGGAAGTTGAACGGCGAGATGACGCCGAAGACGCCTACTGGCTGGTAGATCACATACTCGTCGATGCCTCTAGCCACGTCTTCGAGATTGTAGCCCATCATGAGAGATGGAATGCCAGCAGCAACCTCCACGTTCTCGATGCCGCGTCTCACCTCGCCTCTAGCTTCATCGATGATCTTGCCGTGCTCCATGACAACGATTCTGCTGAGCTCCTCAAAGTTCTCCTCGAGAAGCTCCTTCAACCTGAAGAGGCACCTAGCCCTAGCGACAGGTGGTGTCCTCCTCCACTCCTCAAAGGCATCCCAGGCAGCTTTAACGGCCCCGTTGAGTTCATCAGCAGTTGAGCGAGGGACTCTGCCTATCACCTTCATGGTGGCGGGGTTCACTATATCCACGTACTTGCCCTTGGATTCAACCCACTCTCCGCCGATGTAGTTCATGACATTTACGGGTTCCTTTATTGGCTCCTCTAAAATGGCCATGGCGATCACATCCTTTCTGAAAGGGGTTTAGGGGTAACTCCTTAGTAAGGAGCGATTAAACTTATAAAAGTTATGGAACACTATCATGAAAAATAATGATAGAACGCCATCAGCCTTCGGCGCAGCTGACTCACCGGAGGAGGTGAACTTCTGAGGCCTTGAAGAAGAGGAAGGCTCTATCCCCCGGCTTTAAGTCAAGTTCCAATAGAGCACTTCGGGTAATGTATGCTGTGAAAGAAAGTCCCTCATCTGTTATTAGCTTAACTGCGTAAACTGCACCCCTATGCTCTATGCCATCAACGGTTGCTTGGAAGACGTTGCGAGCACTGGTGCGCGGCTTTTCCTTAGCTACCAAGATGGACTCAGGGCGTATAATAGCGGTGACCTCTCCTTGATGCTGCCCGATAGCCCAGACGCTGGTGTTGGCCACCTTGATCTCTGTTGCCCCTTCTCTTGGAGAGGCCTTGCCTCGGAGGACGTTTATGGAGCCAGTGAACTCTGCTACGAAGCGGTTTGAGGGGTGGGAGAGGATCTCGTCGGGAGTACCTACTTGGAGGAGTTGCCCTTTATTCATGATGGCCATGCGGTCGGCTAGGGAGAGGGCCTCAATGAAGTCGTGAGTGACGTGGACTGCGGTGACTTGGAAGTCTTTGTTAATTTTCTTAAGGTAATCTCGCAGGCTCTCCCTAGTCTTTGTATCGAGGGCGGAGAGAGGTTCATCTAGGAGGAGGATGGAGGGGTCTACAGCGAGGGCTCTAGCTAAGGCTACTCTTTGCTGTTCTCCCCCACTTAGTGTTTTGACATCACGATGGAGGAGATGTTCTATACCTAGATGCTCGGCTAGCTCCTTAACTCTCTTTTCGATTTCCAAGCGGCTGAGCTTTCTGAGCTTGAGTCCAAAGGCGATATTCTCAAAGACATCGAGGTGAGGGAATAAGGCATAGTTCTGTGGTACGTAGCCTACTCTACGCTTCTCTGGAGGATGATAGGTTACATCAAGATCGTCAATTAGAATACTCCCGGAATCTGGGTACTCTATGCCAGCTATAAGCTGGAGGAGCAGGGTCTTTCCAGCTCCGGTGGGACCCATGATCACGAAGTACTCGCCCTTTCTGCAATACATGCTGACCCGCGATATGTTGAATTCAGGCCACTTCTTTGAGACCTCAATTAGCTCCAGCATGCTATCTCCTCTTAGCTAGGAATCGCAATATGAGGAATACCGCTATGCTGATGGCTAGGAGTGCGCATGCAATGGGCTTGGAGGCTGATAACCCGAAGTTGAGGAAGCGCTCCACGATGAGGATAGGCGCAGTCTTAGGGAAGTAGGCTACAATGAGGATAGCGCCTACCTCGCTCATTGCCCTAGCCCATGTCATGATAGCCCCGGATAGAATGGACTTGAAGGAGAGGGGCAGATAGATGCCGAAGAACACTCTGTGGAGAGGAGCCCCCAAGGTTCTAGCCACATTCTCATATTCTCTATCCACGGATTGAAAGCCGTCTCTAGCGGCGTTGATTAGTATCGTCGCGCTTACGAAGGCCATGGCGGCTACAATCCCCCAGAAGGTGTCTTCAATTGTTAAGCCTAGGTGGCTGAGAAGACCTCCTATAGTTGACCTTGAACTATAGGCAACCAATACAGCTATACCAGCTACGCTATGCGGTATCACCAAAGGGAGGTCTACAATAGCTTCCACCAGCGACTTGCCAGCAAAGTGATAGCGGGCAAGCAGGAAGGTTAAGGGTACACCAAAGAGGAGAACTAGCATGGTTGCTAAGGTTGCCGCTGCTAGGCTGAGAAATATAGCTTTCACAGCTTCTTCATCGTAGACTATACCTACGAGAGATTCTGAGGGGGTTGTGAGGTAGAGGAGAATTACAGGGATTAGGAGGAA
>JAGHCH010000096.1 GCA_021160575.1 Thermoproteota archaeon
ACCCTAGGCTGAGGAAGAATCTTCAAGAACCTCTCAACGCGCTCTCTGACACACCTCCTAGCTTCCTCGATGCCCTTTTCAACAACTTCCTCCGGAAGCCCAAGCATCCAGCGCAGCTTCTCATTTATTAAGACCGTTCCATCCCATGCCACGGCTCCATAGCCAGCCTCCCTATTCCACGGTATGAGCACCTTTCTCACAACAGCCAAGCCAAAGTCAAGTCCAAGAGCCAAGGCCACTTCAACGCCGACGGGAACCCCTCCCGCCGGTATCGCTAAAACAGCTCCTTCTCCTCTCACAGCTAGCTTGAGCATCCCCGCCAGATATCTCCCAGCTTCTGCTCTATCGAAGAATACGCCATGCCTGTTACGGAGCCTCCGATCTTCAACAACCTTCCCCAGCTTCCTCCCCCTCCAAGCAACTAGCTTCAAGCACCCTAAGCTAGAACCCTCAACACAGAGAGTGTAAGCGCCTCCTATTATAAGGTCTCCAAAGCGCAGAAGGCTTTACAGCGAAGCTGTAGTACTCTATAGAGGTGCAGCTCTTTGCTCTTCATAGCTGGAGGAGGGCGCTTTGGCTCAGAAGCCGTGAAGGCAGCTGAGGCCAAAGGGTGGCGCGCCCTAGTTGTAGATGTCGATGCAGCATCCAAGGCTTCAAAGATTGCAAGACAAGTCGACTTCGTAGTTGGCGACGCCATCTCTCTAGCACTGGCCTTAATGCTGAACGGCATAGTTCCAAGGTTCTTCGTACCCGCCATCCCCGGGCACTTTGCTGGAGAGCTGGTTTTGCAGTACTTGCAGCATCTTGGAGTTTCTCCAGCTCCTGAAGGCAGCTTAGCTCAAAGAGCCGCCAACCTGCTGCCCAGCGACGTCGTGCTGGGCGTGGATCCTAGGAGAGGTCTGCTAATCGCCAGCTACATGCCCTCTGGGATGCTATGCAAGGTTCCATGCCCTCAGCCCGCTCGCTGCCCGGTAACCGGGAAGCTTAGAGAGATGCCCATGCACCAGCTGCTGCAAACAAAGCTGAGCAGCCTTGCCCGCTTGTACGTCCTCGAAAGCGTTCTGCTAGCGCCGATGGTGGGCGGTTTCCGCGGAGAGCAGCTTGTCCGCGTTCTTAAGGATCTCTCAGGAGCTCAGAGAGGAGTCCACGTAGCCGTGGCTACTTCATGCAAGTGCCATGCTATTGTAAGCTTCTTCACCGTTAAGTAGCTGAAGAAAAGCCAGCATTACTCTTAAGCCAGTAAACACTTCTCAACTGGTATGTGTTTAGATTTATGCTTCCTCTTAAGGAAAAGCTGTTTTCCTTAACAATTAGCTCGAAGGGCTGACAACTTGATGATGTCTCTCCCGCTGAGTATTTATACCCATTGTTCTGTCTAGTAGAGTGCAACCTAAGGGACAGCTCTCTTTACCCTCCCAAAAAAGCACCAATCCTTCCCAAAACCATCTATAAGGAGGTTTCATCCTTGCCCAAAGTACGCGTAGCAATAGCCGGTATTGGCAACGCTGCAGCTGCCCTAGTGCAGGGCGTATTCTACTACTGGAACAGCAGCGATGACGACTACATCCCAGGGGTCATGCACTCCAAGCTGGGAGGCTACCGGATCTCAGACATCGAGTTTGTAGCAGCCTTCGACGTAGCTAAGAACAAGATAGGCAAAGATCTAAGCGAGGCCATTTTCGAATACCCCAACATCACGCCCAAGTTCGCGGAGATTCCCAAGCTAGGCGTCGAGGTTAAGCCTGGCCCGGTGATGGATGGCGTAGCTGAGCACATGGTAGAGTTCTTCAAACCAGCTGAAACTAACATCTCCCTCGAGAAAGTGGTGGATGAGCTGAAGTCGAGTGGCGCTGATGTATTCCTCAATCTACTCCCAGTGGGCTCCGAGGAGGCTACAAGGTTCTATGCCAAAGCCAGCCTCGAAGCTGGCACAGCTTTTGTCAACGGCATCCCCGTATTCATAGCCAGTGACCCCTCCGGCTACTGGCCGAACCTCTACAAGGAGCGTGGCATCCCGCTGCTAGGAGATGACGTTAAGGGTCAGGTAGGCGCAACCATTCTCCACAGGACGCTCACCCGGCTCTTCCATGCTCGAGGAGTTATCGTGGAGGAGACCTACCAGCTCAACATAGGCGGAAACACCGACTTCCTCAACATGACCGTTGAAGAGCGACTCCACTCTAAGAGGATCAGCAAGACCAGAGCTGTCACCAGCATTCTGCCCTACGGAGAGAATCTAGAGAAGGAAGGCAAGGTGCGCATAGGTCCAAGCGACTACGTGCCCTTCCTAGGAAACATCAAGGTCTGCTACATCTACATCAAGGGAAGAAGTTTCGCAGACTTCCCAGTAATCCTCGATGTCAAGCTCTCAGTAGATGACAAGTCAATGATCGCTGGTGTCCTCATAGACGCTGTACGAGCCGCCAAGATAGCCATTGACCGCAGCCTCAAGGGTCCAGTGCCCGAGGCTTCAGCCTACCTCTTCAAACACCCGCCAACGCAGGCGCCAGACGATGAAACCGCCAAGCAGTGGTTTGAGGAATTCTGCCTAGGCTCAAGCAGCTAGAGGCTGCAGTAAAACTTCCCCTTTTCTTTATAACAACATCCTAACACGCTAAACTCACTTAGGTATATTACTTACAGTAATTTACCTTCATCCAAAGGTTTTAAAATGGTGCATGCATAGCTTACGCTATGCTCCAGTTGAACCAGCCAATTGCCTCCAGCCATGTAGGAAGCTTTCCCCTACCCTTCAATCAGCAAAACGTAGCTAGAGCTCTCCACGACATGATGCAGATAGGTGTGACCTATCCTCCCTATCCTCAGCTGCGAGATTTCGTTTCCACTTTCATGCACTCCCTCGTCAAGAAGGGCATTCTACAGCCAGTGAGCGGCGCCTTCATAGTGAAGGATCTGAGAGCCTTTGAGGAGCTGCATAAGCTGGAGGTCAGCCCGCCAGAGGAGGCAGTTCAGTCGATTAGGCAAGCCTCCGGCTACCCTCTAAGAGCCCCTCTTACTGGCCCAGTCACCATTGCCTCTGAGATGTATCTTAGCAGTGATCTCTCCCAGAAGAGTTGGCTTCTAGCTAGAAAAGACCTGGTGTTAGGGCCTCTCGCCGAGTATCTAGCCAAGTACGCTGAAAGCTTCGCAAAGCTAGGCTATCATTTCCTTGTGGTAGATGAACCATCCCTAGTCGTGATTCTCGGAAAGAGGATTTCAATGTATGGCTACAAGCAGGATGAGATTGCAGAAGCCATCAACAAGGTCCTCAAGAGGGCCAGCACTTCTCTTAAGGGCATCCACATCTGCGGCATTCTTCCACCACAGCTAAAAGACATTCTCTTCTCCTTGGATGAAGTAGAGATCTACGACCACGAGACGTTTGACACCCCCAAGAACCTAGACTTCTATACCCGCAGAGAACTCGAAGAACACGACAAGTACTTGGCTATAGGTGTGGTTTCCTCCAAGACTCCGAAGGTTGAAGACTTCAAAGAAGCATTGAAGTTCGCTGAAAAAGCTGTAGAGCGTTTCGGCGACCGCGTGGTCATGGTGAAGCCGGACTGCGGTTTCTTCGGCTTAAAGTGGGTTTATGGCAGCAAAGGGGAGATGGTGATAGATGTAGAAGCTGGCTACTCCGCTGCTCTATCAAAGCTGAGAGTTGTGCAGAGCATTGCACTGGAGCTTTCGAAGAGGCTTGCTCACTAATAGTAGTGACCATACGATTCTTCAACTATCTTCCCGTCGAAGGTGAAGATCCCCGTCCACACTATTCTATGCGGTATTCCTATGTATCCCGGTATTCTGGTCGCCGAGAAGTCCAAGGTTACCTTATATCCCTCTTCAGTTTTCTCCACGCTGATGATCCAGCCTCCACACTTGTAAACCACCTTGTCCTGCGATAGCTGCTGAACACTCCAAACTGGCTTCGGTGGGAGCAGCTGCTTTGCATCTGGATGCTTAGCCGCCACGAACTTCAAAACCATGTCTCTGACTATCACGGGGGTTCTATGCAGCCAGTCACGATAAGCCTCCTCTGAATACGTCTTGCTCCAAGTCTTGCCGCAGTTGAAGCACTTCCATAGGAAGTTTTCGCTCTTAGTGCCTATAGGGGTCCACACCTCCTTGCTCCCGCAAAAGGGGCATTTCACCTCTCCAGAAACTTCAGATGTCTGCGCTGCTAGCAGTAGAACCGAGATGATGGTTAGCGCCACAACACCTACCCCTATTAAGAGGACAGGTTTAGCCATAGTTACACCACGAGGATATACCTCTATCAGAGCAAGATATTTCTAAGCTTTAGAAAGCCTCCCTCACCTTTAAAGCCTTGATGCATACGAATCCAAAGTCCCCTAGCTCCCTACTGGGCTTCTCTGGTCTAGGCTCCTCCCCTGGCTTAAATCCGAGAACCCCCTGTGCATCTGCCACCTCAAACCCGCTTTCACCGAGGAGCTTCTTGGCCTTCTCAACGGTGAAGAAGTCGGCCACCTCGTAGAAGGGGCTGCGCTTCACCTCTTTATACCACCTATCCCAGCTGCTATCCCTAGGAATAATGCAAGTCACCAGGGTGCCATGGTTCCTCAGAACTCTATTGACTTCACGCAGTACCTTCTTTGGATCGTCCACAAAGCATAGTGTTGCGATGATGAAAACTGTTTCAAAACAGCTGCTGTTGAAGGGGAGCCATTCTCCTACACCTCTAATGACCTCTATGCCCTTGAATCTGGCAGCCTTCAGCATGTTAATCGAGGGATCTACGCCGACATCTAGGGAGAGTTCTCGCGCAAAGAAGCCTGTGCCAACCCCTACCTCGAGAGCTGGTCTCTTGAAATCTCCTGCGATGCTTCTCAGAAGCTTCAGCTCGTTTTCAGCTATCACCGGGTACTTGTCATACCATTTGTCGTACTTCTCCCACAGCTCGTTAAACACCTTTACGGACTTCACATCAGCTCCGCCTCAAGAGCCCTCTGCAAAGCTCTTCAGCTCTCCAAGAAGGTAGTGCAACTCCAGATTTATATGGCACTCTCAAAGCCTTGGCGAGGGGCTGACACTTAGCCGCTAGAACAAAGAACAAGTTCTCAAGCCTTGTGCCTGGCAAGCAGTCTAGAAAGGCTTCAAGGTTCGCGATTCCCTTAGCCACCACTAAATCCGCCTTCTGCATCTCCTCGATGAGCTCTGTGCGGATTCTCCTAGTGTATAGTGGGGGGTAGGCAGTGCCAGTGCCGAGCACAATGTTGCCTCCGTCCACGATATTCCTTAGCTCAGACTCGGTGACGTCTACCTCATATGGCTTCGTCCTAGCAGCGTAACGCACCTTGAACCCCTTCCTAGAGAGGGCTTCTCCGAGTAGGAGATCTATGTGAAGCTCCCCTGCATTATCAAGGAGGATCAGCGCTTTGCCTCCTCTAGCTCTCAGCAGCACGTCTATCTCTTCGCCGTGGAAGTTGAAGCCCTCCTCTAAGGCGCGCTCTAGATCTCTTGGTGTGGCAGAGCATCCCAAGACGTGAGAATCTGCCACATTGGCTATAGCTGCCATCCGGAGTGCGAGCTCCAAGTCCCAGCTTCTTCTCTCCAGCAGCTCTCTGAACTTCAAGTGAAGCCTTCTTCCAACGGCATTGTACTCGCTCTTCTCTCTTACGTAGGGATCCGGTATACCTAAAAGCCTAGTCACATAGTTGAAGGCCTCTACAAAGGCGGTGGTTCTATCGCAGAAGGGGCATTGAGAGGCGATGAATCCTAGAAGTTCGGTTGCCTGCTCCACTCTACCTCCAAGTCTAAAAAGGTCTTTCAATCTTGATTCCACTAGGCAGAGGAGGCATTCGCGAGGCCGGTTCCACGTTAATGTCCGAAATACAGCATCCCTCCTCTGAGGGCATCTTCTCTAAGAGAGAAGCTTAAAAGCCTTGCGCCTCAAGGCGTCCAGCAACGTTAAAACTATTTCCCGCAGAATGCATGGTTGGAGTTTATATGAGGGTGGGAACTCTGCAAAAATCCTCGACGCTAGTTCTGGCTGCCCTAATAGTTTCAATATATGCGCTAGCCCTAGTTTTTGCTGCCTATAGCTTCCACCAAGCATCAATAGTTCTCTCACCCGGGACTAAGGTGCTGCTGAAGGTCCCTTATGTGAGACAGAAGCCTTGGTACTGCTCTGAAGCTTCGGCTAGCATGGTTCTTCAATACTATGGCTTCAACATCACGCAGGAAGATGTCCACAACCAAGGCTATGAATGCTTCGAAGATATGCTCCCCTTCTTGCAACAATATGTGAACTGCGAGTACCGGGTCTTGAGCATAGCTGAGCTAAAGAAAGAACTATCAGAGGGGCACCCAGTGATTCTCCGTCTCCTCAAAGGAGAATACCGCCATAGCGTAGTGGCTGTAGGCTTCGACGACGACTACATCTACGTCCACGACCCCGCCATCTCCCCTTACTATCCATTCTCCATCGAAAAGCTAACAGAGCTCTGGCGCCCCACTGGCTTCATAGCAATAGTCTTTAAGGAGACTCCTCCGTAGGAGGAGTTCCAGCAGCCCTATACTGCAAGAGCCTCTTAGCCTCCTCAGACATTCTCTCAGGAGTCCACGGCGGATCAAAGGTCAGCTCAACTGAAACTTCTTTGAAGCCCAGCCTTCTCACTTCATCCTCAACTATCTTGGGGAGTATTCTCATGAGGGGGCAGAAAGGCGAAGTTAAAGTCATTAAGATCTCCGCTTTGTCGTCCTTCACTTCAACGTTGTATATTAGTCCTAAATCGACAACGCTTATCCCCTCTCCGGGTCGTATACGTTCTTGAGGCTCTCAAGAATGTTCTCCTTCGTGGGCAAGTCTTAATCCTCCATAAACTCGTTGGCTACGCTTAGCTCTATTACATCTTTATATTGGTTGCTCTTCACCCTCTTGTTCTCTCTTTCTGGTCTTCAATTTCTCCGCCAGTTCTCTATCACCCATTATCATGGGGCCCCGATAGCCACACTCTCTACATTCATAGGTTGACCCGATGTGAGGTAACACAACCTCTATTCTATCGGAACCGCAGCGGGGGCAAATCAAGATGCTCTTCTTCATCTCATCAATCCTCACTACTCGGAAGGGAGTTATTCCATATTAAACCTCCTCAATCGTAGTAAGTGTAGGTAGCTGATACAAGAACCCTTTTATCCAGCTTCGCAAGAAAAAACTAACGTCTTCATTGCTGACTGCATGGAGGTCCCACTATGCCCCGTTCCAGGAAGGTTTATCCACGCAATCTGCTAACGGTTTTCCCTAAACCCTCCGCAGAACTGGTGTGCTTGCTCGTGAGGATAAAGCGGGGGACTATGGATGCCGTATATGAGGTTCTCGATATTATAAGAGGCTATCAAATACCTTGTGAAGGCTTTCGTCTAGATCTTTGCAACGATTCCCTTGAAGCCACGTGCTTTTTGGACGTCAAAGGAAGAGCTGATCTCCTAAATAGCATGTTGTGGAAGCTGCAGAGGATTAAAGGGGTATCCGAGGTCTTATACGAGAGGCTCTATGAGAGGTTCCCCGACTTCGCTGTAGACGTCTTCCATTATCCCTTGCTGGTACTGGG
>JAGHCH010000079.1 GCA_021160575.1 Thermoproteota archaeon
CCATAGCTCAGAAGATACAGACCACCATCTTCTCAGCTATCCCCACATACCTTAAGCACTTCAGCGATGTAGCCGTGGACATGGGCGTCAAGCTGCCTCACGTGAGAATGGCTGTGGTGGCTGGGGAGCGCCCCCCTAGAGGACTCAAGAGGAGGATCAAGGATAACTTTGCACAGCTAGATGCAGACATTGCCTTGAAGGAGGGCTACGGCTCCACGGAAATGAAGGTAGCTATGCTTGAGTGTGAAGAGGGCTCCGGCTTCCACACCTATCCCGATGCTCTTATTTTCGAGGTAGTGGATCCCAAGACTGGTGAACCAGTAGGAGAAGATGAGCCAGGAGCAATAGTTTTCTCTCACATAGACTTCAGAGGTACAGTTTTCCTCCGCTACATGCTGGGTGACTACGTTGAAACTGGTATCACTTGGGAGAAATGCGAGTTCTGCGGGAGAACAGTGCCGAGAATCATAGGTCCCATAGGCAGGATACCCGACTACAACGTTGATATCAAGCTAACCAAGATTAAGGGAACCCTCATCAACCTCAACATCTTCAACGAAGTGCTCGCTTCCCTCCCCAACGTGGATGAGTATTACGTAGAGATCACCAAGAAAGATCCCTCAGATCCCTACTCTCTTGACGAGGTCATCATCTGCGTGGGTTCAAGGCTTGTGCAAAGCGATCCCAGCTATGCCAAGCAGTTAGAGCTTCTCGTAAAGGAAGAAATTAAGGCAGCAACCGAGATCACACCTAGAGTAACCTTCGAAGACCCCTACGTCCTCTTCGAGAGAGTGATGGGTGAGCTCAAGGGCTGCCGGGTTAACGATCTGCGTGCTGATTTTGTGAAAACCGCTCCTCAAATGTCTTCTGGCGCTAAGCAGTGATGTTCTCTTGCCTTCCCACTACTACAGCAACTTCAGCAGCTGCTGAACTTGCAATTATAGGCGAGATTCCCATCGTTGCGCATAAAGAGGCGGCAATGCTGGCAGCTAGAGCTGCAGCTGCACAGAGTTTAAGAATTCTCTCTAAACTCACCGTGCAATCTCTCCTTTAATTAGCATTTCAAGGGCATCTCTGCAAGCTGCAACTGCTGGCGCTCCTCCTCCAACGAGGATTACGCGTATTGCTTCGATGACCTCTTCCTTCGTAGCGCCATGCTTGAAAGCTGCCTTCATAGCTGAGACCACGCACTCCTTGCAGTGCCTCTGCGCTCCCATAGCCATGATGATCAGCATCTTAAATTTCGCTGGGAGAGCTCCATCCTCCTGAACCGCCTTGTCGCAATACTTGTAGAACTCAAAGGTCTCTGGATCCAGCTCCTTCATGATCTTCATTATATTGGGGGCAAATCCCATCTTCCTCTCAATGCTCTTTACAAGCTCCTCATAGGCTTCTCCAGCCACAACAAACACCTCTTACCTTCTCTTTATGCAGAATTTCACATATAACGAGAGCCCTATCCCTACATAACCCCCGCTCTCTTAGCCCACTCTCCATAGCCCTTGCTCAACAGCTCCTCCATGGGCTTTACCAGCTCAATTTCCACCCAAGCATCTCCCTCAGGTGAGAGGAACAGCTCTCCAAACACTTTCGGATACTCCTCTGGAGGGGTTTCAACCAGCTTCCTTTCAGCGGCTTCACTCAGCTTCACTTCGAGATCCGCTTCCCTTGAAACTCCCTCCACTACTTGGATGTCATCTCCCACCACTATGTGGAATTTCCTCTCTCCAATGGTGTAGTTGATGACGGCTCCTCTCTCTAATCCGTTGAAAATCTCCGGGTGCTTTGAGAAGTACTCCTCCAAGCGCATTTCTAACCCCCCACATGTATTGCCTTCCTATAGGTGAATTCCTCAACCAAGTAGATTGCCCCATACAGTCCACTGTCCTTTATCCCGCCCCAAGGCATGAAAACATCTCCATAGAGCGGGTTCTCGTTAATCACCACCATACCAACATCCAGCTCCCTTGCAATCCTCAGGGCTTCCTGTGGATCGCCATAGATGCTTGCTCTCAATCCATAAGCAGCGTCATTTGCCAGCTCAACGGCCTCTTTAGTTGATTCATATCTCACTAGAGTTCTTATTGGAGCAAAGCTCTCCTCGGCCCAGAGGAGCGGCTTCTCCTCGGACTCCATGACGGTCTCTTTGCTGAACTCAACTAGCGTTGGATAAACGAAGGGAGGGCTGATTACGCCTCCACAGATTATAGCTCCCCTTCTCTCAGCATCCCTTAGCTGGTGCTTAACTATCTCGAGAACCCTTCCAGACCCTATAGGGCCTATGTCGGTCTCTGGGTCTCTAGGATCTCCCACCTTCAGCCTCTCCACCTCTTCAACTAGTTTCTCCTTGAACTCCTCGTAAACCGCTCCATGTACAAGGAATCTCCTAGGCGATATGCAGATTTGTCCAGCGTTGGCGAAGCCTCCGACAACAGCTGCTTCCACCGCTTTATCCA
Source organism: Thermoproteota archaeon (assembly GCA_021160575.1). Classification (GTDB taxonomy): domain Archaea; phylum Thermoproteota; class Methanomethylicia; order Methanomethylicales; family JAGHCH01; genus JAGHCH01. Next base: position 2,457 of record JAGHCH010000079.1, read on the forward strand.
CATCAGCGCTCGGCAATACGATGAGCGCGTCATTCCCTCCCATCTGCGGCACATACTTCTTCAACTTCCCGGTGATGAGCGGAAATCCTCCAAACTTCCTCCGCTGCCTCTTCAAGTACTCCCCCATCTTAATCACATTATCCTTCCCAATGTGGCTACTCGAGAAAACTACAAGGACGTCTACCAAGGGGTTCTCCACGAACTCCCATGCTGCGTCCTCCCCAGAAGCCGTAGTGAACTGCACCAATTCCGCTTTCTCTCCAAGCGAGCTCTTCAGCTCTTCTACCACCAACCTAGCTGTGAGTGGAGCGGCATTAGGTGGTTTCAACACCGAAGCAACCCCTGCTCCTAGTGCAGAGGTTAAGGTGAAGAATGGCATGATCAGCGGTCCATTACGAGCAGTCATGATGCCCGCCAGATTGAACGGCTCTCTCACAAGCAAGGTGCTCCCAGAGACAGCTGGCACTTTCTTCTCACTTATGATCTCCAACATCGACCTATACGCCAAAGCCAAGGCAACAGCCTGCTTGTACTCGAACTCGGCATACTTTCGAGGCTGCCCCGCCTCTCTCATCATCAATTCCATTACTTCTTCACGCCTTTTTCTCAATCCTCTTGAAAGGCTCTGAACAACTTCCACCTTCTCTTCTAGGGATAGCTTCCATCGCTTTCTAGCTTTGAAGGCTGCTTCTATTTTTCTTCTCAGCTCCTCTCGAGTCTCTAAGGGCAGCTCAGCTAATTTCTCACCAGTGTACTTGTCTTCAACGACAACAGCAGCTTTTCTCCTAAACACCTCTCAGCACCCGCCACAGCTTGGCATCCAGCACAAGAGGCTTCTCATTAAGTTTCTCATATAACACTTGCCCAGCAATGCGGGCTTTGAAGAGCCGGGCAGTGGAAGATTTAAAGATGCCTCAACAGAAATTGTTGCATACATCCTCTTTCGAGGAGGATTATGAACTTTGGCTGAGCATCACCCTCTATTCAAAGATCTCTCCGGAATCGTAGGGGAGTCCAATGTCATAGACGACCCTGTGCTACTCGCCGCCTATTCGCAGGATGCCAGCCTACTGCCACCACACTACCCCGAGCTAGTAGTGCGACCGGGATCAGTTGAAGAGGTAGTTGAAGTAGTCAAGTTAGCCAATCGAACAAAGACGCCGGTCATACCAACTGGCGGCAGAGCTAGCATGTGCGGAGCAAGCTTACCCCTCAAAGGGGGCATCACCCTCGATTTAACAAGGCTCAACAGAGTCGTAAACGTGGATGAAGCCAACTTGAAGGCGACGGTGGAGTGCGGGATTACTTGGGGTGCTCTTCTCTACGAGCTAGCTAAAGTGGGCTATGAGCCTTGCTTCAAAGGACCCTACAGCGGGCACGCCGCCACGGTCGGAGGCTCTATCTCCTCAAACACCATAGGCTTGGGCTCCGCAAAGTGGGGGCAAGCTGGAGATACCGTGGTAAGCCTAGAGGTGGTGCTGCCAACCGGAGAAGTCTTAAGAACGGGGACGGCTGCAAATCCTAGAGCTCCTCCATACCTCCGCTATGTTGTGGGCCCGGATCTAACGGGCATCTTCTGCGGCGACCATGGCATCTTCGGAGTAAAGACCAAGGCAACCATAAAGATTCAGCCTCTCCCCAAAGCCATAGGTTACAGCAGCTTCGGCTTCTCAGACCTGGTCTCCGCAGTGAAAGCCTTCTGGGAAATCCAGAGAACTCAGCTAGCTGAGGACATGGTCATCCTCTGCGATAGGAAATCCATAGAACAGATCTTACCAGAAGCCCCGCAAGTCTTTGAAGGCGTAGAAGCTCTCTTCGTGTTCATAGTTCAAGCTCCCGATGAAGGCGTGTGCTCAGCTATTAAGAGCTACCTAGACTCTCTAGCCATTAACTGCGGTGGACGCGACCTAGGAGAGATGTTCCCTAAGACCTTCTGGGAATCCAAATATGAGATGATCACTCCCCTCTTCGAATGGGGAATGTGGACAGCCACCTGCCACGCCCTCCCAACACTGAAGATCCCTGAAGCAACCCGTGAAGCCATAACGCTCTTCAAGGAGTACCGCGTAGACGAGCTGGGCATGAACTACATAGCCACGGCTATGGCCTGCGGATCCAACGCTGTATCCTATGTTGCTCACACCTACTTCGATCCATCAGATCCGGAGAAGAGGAAGATAGCTGAAGAGATTTGGACAAGAAGAAAACGCAGAGTCTTCGAATATGGTGCCTGCCCCTACTGGACTGGCGTAGGCTGGTACAAGGAAGCCGTAGAATACATGAGCCACGAATGGCATGAAGCTCTGAAGAAGCTGAAGAGAGCCCTCGATCCAAACAACGTCATGAACCCTGGAGCCTTTGAAATCTGGGAGGTGTAGGAGAACATGGAGTTTCGAAGTTTGCAAGAAGTTAAAGAGGAACTCTACAAGTGTGCTCGCTGCCAAGAGTGCCGTGAAAGCGTGAAGATAGTCTCCGCCAACAAGCCGGTCTATCTAGTTTGC
>JAGHCH010000126.1 GCA_021160575.1 Thermoproteota archaeon
GAAGTCCCTTCTTACGAGGGGTTGTCCCCCAGAAAAGGCTAGGATAGTGACACCCCACTTAGCCAGCTTGTCAACCAGTGCTAGTGCCTCCTCCGTGTTCAGCTCATCTGCCAGAGGGACTCCAGCGCTGGCGTAGCAGTGCTTGCACTTGAGGTTGCAAGCATAGGTGAAATCCCAGACCACTTGAAAAGGTGCTCCCGGAACAAAGGGCTTTCTCACGCCGAAGATTGCCAGCCCTTTAACTACGCTTGCAAGGCCCTTTCTCCAGTAGGGATCTTTTAGCCTCTGTATAATGACCTCTTCATCGGCTCCAAAAGCAGTAGCACCAGATCGCACAACTTTGGCCACGGTTTTCTCAGCCAGCTTACACTTAAAACATGCGTCATCTCGAACACCAGCAAAGAGTTCAAGGGCTATCTCGAGGCGTGAGGCACCATCTTTCTCGCAATAGTCGGTTATTTTGAGGAGTAGACGCCTAGTAATAGGGTTCCTAATAAGGGATTCAAACATCTCAATCATGGAAGCACTCATCGATAGCCCTCCAAGGCATTAAGGAGCAAAATGCCGGGTAAAGAGTGAACGACGTTGCGCAATATTTCTCTTTCGATGGCTGCTAAAGTTTTTATCATTAAAGATTCTTTAACTAGCTTCTAGATGGTGCCAGATGGGCTGCGAAAGTGTAGTGATCATGGGTGCTGGCGGGAAAGACTTCCATGTTTTCAACTCAGTTTTCAAAAACAATCCGGCTTATAGAGTGGTGGCCTTCACAGTTTCACAGATCCCGGGGATTGAGAGGAGAATTTACCCTCCAAAGCTTGCTGGAAAGCTTTACCCTTCTGGAATTCCCATAATTCCAGAAGAGGAACTCCCAAGGCTACTGCGAAATGAGAAAGTGGATACCGTAATCCTAGCTTACAGCGACTTGAGCCATATGGAAGTTATGCATAAGGCGGCGTGGATTAACAGCATGGGTCCCTCCTTTAAGCTGCTCGGAGTAGAGCAGCTGTGGGTGAGGGCAGAAAAGCCAGTTATCGCCGTTTGTGGAACTAGCACGGGAGCTGGTAAGAGTACTGTAGCGAAGGAGGTATTGAGCATCCTTGAGCGCGAGTTTGTTCTGCGAGGCGTAGTTGTGAGGCACCCGATGACATATGGAGACTTTGAGCGGAGCGTTGTGGTGCGCGTGGCGTCGGTAGAGGACCTTGTAAAACGCACTCAGTCCTTAGAAGAAGTTGAGGAAGCAGCGCTTCACGTTCGTAATGGCCACGTAGTGTACTATGGCATCGACTATGTTAAGATAGCAGTGGAAGCTGCTAAAGAAGGGGATTTTCTTGTATGGGATGGAGGAAACAACGATGTGCCGCTGCTTAAACCAGACGTCTACATCACAGTCCTTGATGTAACCAGGGAAGAAGACTTGGAGGGAACGTATCCAGGCGAGGTTAATTTGAGGCTGGCCGATATCATAGTTGTCAATAAATCAGAGAAATTGTCTTCGAGCGATAAGGAGCGCATCTTGAGGAGACTTGAACAACTGAATGGAAGAGCTGCCGTGGTCTTTACGGGGATGGAGGTGGAGGTAGATAACCCTTCGGCTATTCGCGGCCGCAGAGTAGCTGTGGTGGAGGATAGTCCCACTGTAACCCATGGAGGAAGAGCTTATGCGGCAGGGTATGTAGCAGCCCTGAAGTATGGTGCAAGAGAGATAGTGGATCCCAGACCCTATGCGAAGGGGGAGCTAAGAGAGCTGTACGAGAGGTACCCTCACTTAGGCAGAGTTGTGCCCTCACTGGGCTACACTGGCGAGCAGCTTCAAAGTTTGAGGGAGACCTTAATTAGCATGCCATGTGAAGCCATAGTGCTTGGAACTCCAGCACCCTTGAGGGAGCTTCTAGATCTCCCCGAGGATCGTGAGGTAGTGCATGTGAAGTACCAGCTTATAGGCGTTGAGGAGTTTAGAGAGAATCTTCTGAAGCTGCTTGAGGAAAGGAATATTTTTGGATAAGCGCTCCAAGTTTAGGGTGTCTGGAGGAAACCATCTTGAAGAGACTTGGAGCTAAGAGGAAGTTCAAGGTTTCACTGAGCTTCATGGAGCGTATTGGGCAGATTACTGAGCCTAGAGCGCTTGCAGCAATTGCCTTCGCCGTTTGTACATTTCTTCTAAGTGGAGGAATCTATGTGCTTGCAGAAAGCCCTCCAGCTCTTCAAGGGAGAAGCCTCATCTTTAGAGGTACTATGCATCAGGGAGTTTCAGAGTTCATCGCAGTGTTCCTAGTGATGATTATGGGAGGGGTAGGACTGTACTTGCTGTACTCAACGTTTAGGGAAATGATTGGCGGGAGGAGAACTTTAGGGATAAAGATGATCACCGCGGTGATGCTAATCGTAATAGCCTACGTATTGCTAGAGTTTATGCTTAGAATCAAAATCGGGGCCTTCTAGGCCCTACCAAGGGGTATCCTTTATCTTCAATTTATAGGCGATGGCGTTGGCTGCTAGGTGGATAGGAGGAGTTGCCACTAGAAGAATTATGGCTGCGTAGGGCTCTATAGGGCGTACAAGAGCTGTTAGCGCGAGTGCCCCTAGGATGAAGTCAAGCTGATCTAAAAGGGGGAAGCAATGCCCTCGAGGGATTCCGAGTCTCCTCTTTATGAAGGAGCCAGCTAGGTCTCCTATCATCGCTCCTAGAGAGGCTAGAAAGCCGAAAGCTGGATTACCAGTGATTAGCGTGCCAGCGATTCCTCCAGTGAGGACTCCGGCCGCGAATCCTTCCACAGTTTTACCGTTGCCTAGCAGCCTTCTCCCATCGATGAACATTCTGCCTAGGTCGATTGGGGTCTTGCCTTTTACGAGGAGTGGGGTGGCATTGGCTATGTACGCGGCCACCGCTATGTGGAGAGCTGTCCACGCGTAGCTGGGGAGCTCTTCCATTACATGAAACCTCCATCGGTTAGCTCAACATCAGCTTCTAGAGAGGATTGCTGTGAGTATAGCTTTAGGACTTTGATTTTTCGTTTATCCACAGCTTCCGTGTGTTCAAGCTTCATTAGAACATCAGACCAGTAGTCGAGGATGCTGGAGGCAACGGGTTCTTCTGATGAGTCTTCAGGGGATGCTCTCACTTGGCTGGTCAAGAGAATGGCTATCGATCGGTTCTTTGAGAGCCACTTGAGGATGCCGAGCTGTTTGTTGAGCTGCTGGTTGAGGAGAGCCGTGCGCTTGGCATTAGCTGTGAGGGAAGAGCGGTAGAGAGCGTTGATGGCGTCAAAGACTAGAAGCTTAACCTCTTCCTCCAGTTGGAGAGGCAGTGAGGATATGAAGATAGCTTGCTCCTTGAAGCTGTTGAGTTTGAAGACTGAGATCTTGGTGAGGAAGTCTAGGGCAAGCCCTCTCGTGAGCGCTATCTTTTCTAAGCGGGTTGCAGGGAATTGAGCATCCGCGCAGATGTAATAGACCTTGAAGCCTAGAAGGCAGCACGATAGAGAAGCTTGTAAGGAGAGAGTTGTCTCTCCTGTGCCGTACTCTCCGAAGATGGTGGTGATGGTGCCTAATTTAAGTCCTCCTTTTAAGATATTGTCAAGGGTGGAGCATAGCGTCGGTATTGCGTGAATCTTTGGCTCAATGGGAGGAGGCTCTGTGGGCATCGGCATAGCCACCGAGGATGCTCGACTATACTACTTATTAGTTCGAGAGCTTAAGAGCTTGGGCTTACCCTTCGAGAGTTTTAGAGTTGAGGAGAAGATACCAGCGGGTATTCTCGTCATTATAACCTCCGAAAGGGAGAGGAGCAGGCTTAGAGCCAAGCAGAAGGTAATCGCAGTAAAGAGTTTGGAGGATGTGCCCAAGGCCATTGCAGAGGCACGGATGGTGCTTTTAGGCAAGGAGGGAAGTTTTAGAGAGCTGCTTGTAGGCATTGATCCCGGGAAGAACATAGGAGTAGCAGTAGTAGCTGATGGAGAGTTCTTGGAGGGAAAAGTCTTCAGAGACGTTGATTCGGCAGTAAGTTATGTGAAGCAAGCTGTGGAGCGTTATCCGGCGGCTAAGAGCTTTATTAAGATAGGCGTGGGCTCCCCGGAGTATGAGGAGCTGGCTTTCAAGGTCTCGAGCGAGGTAAAGGGTGTGCAGAAGGTAGTGCTTGTCGATGAAAGCGGCAGTGGAAGAGGCTTGGAGAAGTTTAAGGGGCTTCCCAGGGATGTGGTCTCCGCCATCTCGATCGCTATGAGGGAGGGACGCCAAAGAAAAAGGAGAGTTCCTTAGCAAGCACTCCAGGTGCGTCTTCGACTACCCTCATCCTAGAGCTGATCCACGAGGGGAGTAGTCTTCTGCAACGTGGAGAGGCATAGCGGTAGTCCATTAGCACTATTGCCCCCCTGTCATGAAGAGAGCGTATAGTTCTTCCTGCAGCTTGAGCAGCTCTCCTCACTGCAGGTAATAGGTAGGCGAAGGCCCTTCCTCTTCCTCCTAGAAGAGAGCTGTAGAAGGCTTCGAGTTCCTCTAGTTCTGGAGAGGGCTTTGCGTAAGGAACCCCGACGATCACCGATACACTCATCTCCTTTCCCGGAAAATCGGCGCCTTCACTGAAGCGTCCTCCAAGAACCCCTAAGAGAACAGCACCACCCCTATCAGCACATCTTTTGAACCCCTCTATCGCTTCATCGAGTTCCCCTCTCCCACTCTTGGGGTTCTCAATGAAAAGAGGCTTCTCTAATGCATGCTGAAGCCCAGCATCGAGTAGGCCTTGCAGAACTTCATAGGAGGCGCAGAAGACGCCTATATTGAGAGGCACTGCCCTTGAGATCTCCGAGATCTTGAGCACCATTTTCCTGTAGTTGCCAGTTGTTCGTTTTGGATATCTTGTTGTGACTGCTTTGCACGTCAGGACTAGAAGCTGGCTTGGAGAGTACGGGGATGGCACGTGAAGAAATCTACGCCTGTTAGAGATTCCCAGCAGTTCTGCATAGACTTCAAGTGGAGAGAGAGTTCCTGAGATGCTGATCGAGGAGGCTATGCAGTGGAATATTTCTCGTGAAAAGGCCCGCACGTCGAGAAGGAGGAATTTCAATACACGCTTGCCGTTTGACGACTTTATTAGCAGACTCCAAGATCCCTTGGGCAGCAGCACTACTAGTTTGGCTAACAGTAAGAGCTTAACTAGAGGTGTTGTGGGAGGGAGTCCTAGGGCTAATCTCATGGAAGTAATTTGGGAGATCATTCCTTCAATGCTCTTTAGAATCCCTGAACGCGCAGTTTCATGAAGGGGATCAATGACCATTCTAGGAAACTGCCACCGCTTGAGATCTATAAACTGCTCAAGAAAATTCGAGAGCATCCTTGGAGGAGGAATTTTCTTGAGCTCTTCGTGACACCATCTCACTTCCTCCTCGGATAGTTCAAGGGAGTATGCTTCGCGAAGTGTTTCAGGGAGGTTGTGGGCTTCATCTATCACTAGGATCAACTTGCCTAGGGGGGTGCCCATCCTTTCTAGGAATGTCTCCTTTAGCTCGCTGAAGAGGTGGAGGTAGTTTGCCACAACTATTTCAGAGGAGTGGAGATAGGCTCTGAGCACCTCGTATGGACATACACTAGCTCGCTGAGAGAATTCGAGAAGCCACTGTACATCAAGCACTTTTCCAGGTCTGGGAAGGTGCTCCAAGTCGAAGAAGCGCTCGTAAAGGGAGCATTTTCCAGTTGCTCGAAGAGCCATACAATAATCGAGAGAAGATGGGCCTTGATGGAGAAGGGGGAGATCGAGATATGGACAGAGGCTTAGCCTACCTCTGAAGATCAAGGCTTTTAGGGGGTGCTTATTGGAGAGCTTGGCGAGCTCGGATGCTACGCGGTCAAGCTGCTTGTGCGTGCGTACTAGGTAAAGGACTCTAAGCCTTCTTGCGATGGCTGCTGCTAGCACCCCAGATAGAACTGCGGAGGTCTTTCCTATGCCGCTGGGAGCCTCCGCCACCAAGTGTATTCCTTGCATAGCAGCCCGGTAGGACTCTTGCGCCAGCAGCTCTTGTCCAGGGCGTAGAGAGGAATATGGGAAGAACCTTAAGAAGGGCTTTGAGAAAGTAGTTGAGGGTATGAAGGATCCCACTTAGAGGGGAATAATAGAAAAAGCTGGCTGCTTGGTGTGGGAGAAAGGATGAATGTAAGGGACTTCGTGAAGCTGATGAAGAACAGGGGAGAGGTGCTAACTATCTCTAAGAACGTCTCCCCCCGCTATGAAATGGCAGCGGTTCTTAACAAATTGGATGGTGGGCCAGTGGTACTCTTCGAGAACGTTGATGGCTATAGCGACGCCGTGGTCGGAGGGATTTTCAGCTCGCGCAGAAGATTCTGTGAGATCCTCCAGGTAAATGAGGAAGACCTACACAGTACACTGCTGAAGGCGCTCAGAAGTCCTTCAAAGCCTGAAGAGGAGGGAGCGCTAGACTACAAGCTTGAGGAGGATCTTGGAGCCCTGCCCATTTTGACGCACTATGAAGGAGATCCAGGCCCCTATATCACCGCAGGGATAGTGATTGCAAAGAGCCCCTCCGAAGATTTGCACAACGCATCATTTCATAGACTTCTTGTCTTGGATCATAGGCACCTCGCAATAAGGATCGTCCCCCGCCATCTTCACAAGATGTTCAGCGAAGCAAAAAGGAGAGGAGAAGACTTGCCCATAGCAATCTGCGTGGGGGCGCCTCCTCCGGTCAGCATTGCGGCTAGTATGAGTCCACCCTATGGAGTAGACGAACTCCAGGTGGCAAACACTCTGATGAAGGGTGCTTTAAAGATAGCAGCTGTCGAGCCTTATGGCATAGTAGTTCCAGTGGATACAGAAATAGTAATTATCGGGAAAATACTTCACGACCGAGAGGCAGAGGAGGGGCCCTTCGTAGATTTAACGGGCACCTACGATATTAGGCGCAAGCAGCCAGTTGTCAAAGTTGAAAGAGTATTAAAGCGCGAGGAAAAAGCACTCTATCAAGCGATACTTCCTGGAGGGCGGGAGCATAGACTTCTAATGGGGATTCCTAGAGAAGCCACTATGCTGGAAGCCCTCACAAAACTCTATCCTCAAGTGAAGAAGGTTCGGCTAACGGATGGTGGATCAAACTGGCTGCACGCCGTTGTATCAATCACAAAGGTCTCTGAAGGAGATGGAAAGAACATAGGGCTAGCAGCTCTAGCAGTTAATCCAAGCCTAAAACACGTAGTAGTCGTTGATGATGACATAGACCCCGAAGACCCCCAGCAAGTTGAATGGGCGATAGCCACGAGGTTTCAAGGAGATAGAGACCTCTTAACGATGCCGGGATTACGCGGATCTAGCCTAGATCCCTCAGCAGACCAGCAATCACTCTCCACGTGCAAGATCGTTGTCGACGCCACAAAGCCGTTGGAAGGGGAAGTGAAGATCTATGAGAAAGTCAAGCCTCCTGCTCTGCCAGCAGCTTTGGAGGAGCTACTGAGGGAGAAGAGATGTATCTGACGAAGGAAGAGGAGAGAGCGCTTAGCGGAGAGTATGGAGCAGCTCTACAGAAGGCCTATGAAATTCTGGTAGCCCTTGGAGAAGTGATGGATGCCGAGCGATTGGTTCCCATAAAATCTGCTCAGATCGCAGGGGTATCCTACAAGAACATAGGGGACGCTGGGCTAGAGTTGCTTAACGACTTTGCATCCATGGGGGCGAAAGTGAAGGCGCTATCCACCCTTAATCCAGCTGGCATGGATCTGGAAAGATGGCGGGAGATGGGTATAGAGGAGAAGTTTGCGCGCAAACAGCTGGAGATAATCCAAGCATTTAGAAGGATGGGGGTAAGGACAACCTGCACGTGCACACCATACCTCATCGGGAACAAGCCAGAGTTTGGAAGCCACGTAGCATGGTCCGAATCCTCCGCCGTAGCATTCGCTAATTCAATCCTAGGAGCTAGAACCAATAGAGAAGGAGGAATTTCCGCACTGGCTGCAGCGGTAGCGGGAAAAACCCCTCTAATGGGCTTTCATCTACCTGAAAACCGGGCTCCAAAGATAGAGGTTCAAGTGAAGGTCGTAGTAGATAGCGTGATGAAAGCAAGCTTACTGGGCTATGTAGTGGGAGAGCTATCCTCTGGAGAAGTGCCCTTAGTGAAGGGACGGATCTGTGCAAGTATAGAGTGCTTAAAGGCATTCTCAGCTGCCGCTGCAACGAGTGGAGGGTTGGCCCTCTTCCACATAGAGGGAGTGACCGCAGAGGCCTTGAAGCGGAAGAAGATAACGACAACTCATAAAGAGCGTGTTCAAGTTGATGAAGAGGAGATAAGACAATGCCTTGAGAGACTCTCAGCGCGGGGAGAGGTTGACTTGGTTGCTATTGGATGCCCCCATTGCACACTTGAGGAAATTCTTGAATTGGCCAGAGCCCTAAAAGGAAGGAGGGTAAGGAGAGACTGCAGATTTTGGGTTTTCACCTCAAGGGAAGTCTATTCAAAGGCTGCTGAGAAGGGATATGTAAAGATCATTGAAGAAGCTGGAGGGATGGTGTTCAGTGACACATGCATGGTTGTAGCGCCACTGGATTCTCTAGGGATAAAGAGAGTAGCCACCAACTCGGCTAAAGCAGCTCACTACGTACCCTCAACCATAGGGGCAGAAGCAGTGCTAACTGAAACCACCTCTTGCATCGAGATGGCGCTTGGGTGATATCCATGGAGACCATAGTGCTGAAGGGACGTGGAGTAGTGAAGGGGAGAGCCATGGGTGAAGCACTGGTCTCGCCGAAGCCCATATCCTTCTATGGCGATGTGGACCCAGAGAGCGGAGTTATCGTCGCTAGAGATCACCCCCTTAAAGGTGCGAGCATCGCAGGGAAGGTGCTTATCTTCCCGAGAGGGAGAGGGAGCACCGTAGGTTCCTACATAATCTACAGGTTAAAGAAATCTGGGAAGGCTCCAGCAGCCATAGTTAATGAGGAGACGGAACCGATAATAGCGGCTGGCTGCGTTGTAGCCGAAATACCTCTAGTGGATAGGCTTGATAGAAGTCCCATTAAAGCGGTGTCCACAGGAGATCTTGTAGAAGTTGACGGCTATCATGGGATAGTTAAAGTTATCCGTAAAGAAGCATAAAACATCTTGGGATGATCAATGAAGTACTGGAGCTTCATCAAGGACCCCCTCTACGGATACATCCACATCACGGAGCTTGAGAGGGATGTCATAGACACCCTAGCACTACAGAGGCTTAGACGCATAAAGCAGCTGGTGTTTGCTGACTACGTGTATCCAGGGGCAAACCACACAAGGTTCGAGCACTCAGTGGGGGTAATGCACCTAGCAGGGCTGCTCGCTAGGAGCCTCCCCGAGGAGTTCTCTGAAGAAGAAATTCAAGAAGTGCGCTTGGCGGGACTTCTCCACGACGTTGGGCACGGGCCCTTCTCCCACACATTTGAGCAACTTTTGATGCGCCGCCTCGGGAAGACCCATGAAGATCTAGCGCCGTGGATCATACTTAACACGGAGTTAAAGGACATCATAGAGAGCTATGGCTATAGTGCGGAGCGTGTAGCGAAGCTCGCCGTTGGGAGGCTTCGAGACGAGAAGAAGCCCTATTTAGATCAGATAATACAGAGCGCCGTTGACGTCGACAAGATGGACTTCATAATGAGGGACTCCTACCACACGGGGGCAGAGTACGGTAAAGTCGACATCTACAGGTTGATCTACACCATGGAGATCTATGGGGATACCCTAGCGGTTAGCGCGACAGCACTGCCAACGCTTGAAGCCTTCGTCATCGCAAGGATCGAATCCTTTAGGGCGATATACTACCATAAGACGGCTAGAGCTGGGCAAATTCTGCTAGTTAGGGCTATGGAGCTGGCTGACGACGACATAGGGCTCACAAGCTTCCGCGATGTACATGACTACTTGAAGCTGGACGACTATTACGTGTGGACGATGCTTCGCAACCATGAGGAAGCAGGCAGAATCATGGCTGATCTGGAGCGACGCAAGCTCTTGAAGTGCGCTTATGAGCGCATTTTCCACGTACACGATGAGGCGGTGAGCAGCCTTCTGACTAATGATAGTGTAAGGAAGCGGGTGGAGGAAGAGATTGCCCGACGAGCAGGAGTTAAAGAGGAGGAGATAGCCATAGATGTGCCATCTCTACCTTCAATCCCATACTTCCACACCATGAAGATGGACCCCATGGAAATTCCAGTAGTTGAGGAGAGAGCGGGGCAGAAGGTCTTGAGAAAGGCCGCTGAGCTCTCCAAGGTGATAGAAGTTCTGAAGGGCTTCATGAATATCATAAGAGTCTATACCGTGGAGGAGCATAAGGATATGGTTCGGCAAGCCGCGGAGGAAATTCTCGGCAAGCCTCCAGAGACCATTAGAGTTTCCTACTAGGCTTAAAGAACTCTGGAAAACGCTCCACCACCAGTTGCCGAATCTCAGCTTGAACACGCTCTATGGGCTTTGACGCATCCACTACGGGATACCCCCTCTCAGCGGCTCGCCTCAAGTAGTTGTGCCTAACCTCCTCAAGGAAAGAGGCGTTCTCAAACTTCTCTAAAGAGCGGCCAGTTAGTCTTGAGAGAGCTAGCTCCACGGGTAAGTCTAGAATTACTACAAGATCTGCGGGGAGAGCAAACTTGTTGATTTCTAAAATCCACTCCAAACTGAGCCCTTGAGCTGTCTGATACGCTACTGAGGATTCTAAGTAGCGGTCGCATACAACAACACATCCTTTGGAGATATGCGGGAAGATGACTCTAGCTATGTGATCGGCTCTATCAGCCGCGAAGAGCAGCGCGTCCACTTCTGGAGTGGACTCTTTATGTGAGAGGAATTCTCTGATCAGCTTGCCTATAGGGCGGTTTGCTTGAGGCTCCTCGGTGTGAATAGCTGGGATGCCCTTCTCAATGAGCCATTGATAGAGGAGCTTGGATTGCGTGGTAGTCCCGGAGCCGTCGATGCCTTCAATGGTGATCAAGCATCCTTTCAAGCCTCTAGCTCCTCCGAGTAGGATTAAGTAGTGGATGAATTTATGTAGAATTCGTAGCTGGTGTGCAGCTTTGGGAACTATTGACAGATATCTTGGTGAGAAGAGGAGGCGTATTCAGCCGAGGGCCTATCAGCTGAAGATAGCACAGGCAGCGCAGAGTGGGAATACTTTAGTCATCTTGCCCACAGGGCTGGGAAAGACGCTGATAGCTGCTTTGGTGGCGGAGGATAGAGTAAAGAAACTTGGCGGGAAGTGCTTGGTGCTGGCTCCCACGAGGCCTCTCTGCGAGCAGCATAGGGAGAGCTTCACCGAGTTTCTGGGGCTCACAGTAGAGGAGACGGCAGTGTTAACGGGTGAGCTCTCGCCGCAGACTAGGGCGGAGTATTGGAGAAGAGCAAGGTACATTTTTGCTACGCCGCAGACAGTGAAGAACGACATCATTGCTGGTAGAGCACGCCTTTCGGAGGTGGTGCTTCTAGTATTTGATGAAGCGCATAGAGCCGTTGGAAATTACCCCTATGGCTTCATTGCAGAGGCCTATGTCAGAGAAGCACCTCACGCGAGAATTCTAGGGTTAACGGCTTCACCAGGCTATGAGGAGAGTAAGGTGAAAGAGATCTGTAAGGCGCTCTTCATAGAGCATATTGAGGCAAGGGATGAAAAGAGCCCGGATGTCAGACCGTATGTGCAACCAGTTAGAGTGGTGTGGGAGAAGGTCAAGCTGCCAGCTATTTTCCAAGCTATAAAGCGCAACTTGCTAGACTTGGCCCGTGAAAGGGCGGAGATGCTCCGCCAGATAGGCTTTCAAGTTGAGTGGAAGAGTGGAGGTCCTCCCAAGAAGGATATGTTAGAGCTTCTTAAGGGCTTGGAGAGAGAGGAAGTCAAGTTTCAGCTCTCCCGCGATGAGTATCTAGAAGCTAGGCGAGCTGTGCTCCATGTGATAGCTGCTCTTCATGCCTTAGAGCTGCTTGAAACGCAGGGGCTGCATGCCCTGAGGGAGTACTTAGAGAAGGTTAGAGAGAGAGCGCGGAGAGGAGGCTACACCAAGCTGCTGGTAGTGGAGGAGAAATGGAGGAGAATGGAGGAGCTCTGTAACCGAGGGATCGCGGAGGGAGTTGAACACCCTAAGCTTGAATTCCTAAAGAAGGAAGTCTCAAGGCAGCTGACTATTCAGCCAAGATCGAGAATCTTGGTCTTCACCCACTACAGAGCCACTGCATCCATGCTGGTAAAGGAGCTCTCCAAGATCCCTGGAGTGAAAGTGGCCAAGCTGATAGGGCAAACCAAACGTGAGGGAGAGAAGGGGCTTAAACAGAGGGAGCAGGTGATGATCTTGGAGGCACTTCGCCGAGGAGAGGTTAACACGCTGATTGCCACGCAAGTAGCAGAAGAGGGATTGGACGTAGCGGAATGCCAGCTTGTAGTGTTCTATGACAATGTTCCCAGCGCCATAAGATTCATCCAGAGAAGAGGTAGAACTGGGAGAATTAAGCCGGGGAAAGTGGTTGTCCTAATAGCTGAGGGCACGCGAGATGAGGGATTCTACTGGGCGGCTGTGCGCAAGCGTAGGAAGATGGAGGAGGTAATTAGGAGGATTTCTAGGAGTTTGAAGCCGTCTGAGCAACCCTTAGACAGGGTGCTAGCTCAGAAGGAGCAGAAACTAGTTGAGAGAGTCAAGGTGGTGGTTGACTCGAGGGAGTTGGCATCTGAAACCTTGAGGGAGCTATCTAGAATGGATGTTCAGCTTGAAATTCGCAGCTTGAAAGTTGCAGACTATGTGGTTTCGGAGTCTGTTGCCATAGAGAGGAAGAGTGTTCAAGACTTTGCAGCCTCCATAATCGACAAGAGGCTCTTTGAGCAGATAAGAGATCTCAAGGCAAGCTATGAATCGCCGATCCTTCTAATCGAGGGGGAGGGAGATTATCGCGGGATTACCCCTGAAGCTTTCTACGGAGCGCTGGCTAGCATGGTGATCGACTTTGGAGTCCCCGTGCTGTGGGCTAAGACGCCCCGCGAGGCAGCAGCGATTATCTACTCGATAGCTAGGAGGGAGCAGCGGGAGAAGAGGAAGGAGCCGGTGATTAAGGATCGAAAGCTCCCCGCAAGTCTCAAGGAGCTTCAGGAGTATGTGGTGGCGAGCCTTCCAGGGGTTGATTCTGTGCTGGCTAAGAGGCTGCTTGATGCCTTTGGATCTGTTCGAGAAGTGTTTCTTGCAAGCGAAGAGAAGCTTCAAAGAGTTGAAGGGATAGGTCCTAAAACTGCGAAGAATATTAGATGGGTTATTGACTCCCCTTACCGGAGAGCTCTTGAATCTTCTTGATCTTCTCTGCTATTGAAAGCCAGCGGAGAAGCTGCTTGGCTAGGAGATAGGATTCCTCGCTTGAAGACTGCTTAATGAGTCGAGTGAGATCGGAGATCTTCTCGAGAACCACGGACTCCGCCTCAGAGATCACCGTCTGCTCTGTAACGACACGCTTTGCCTCCTGCTCGTCGGCTGCGAAGACGACGCGCCTATCACATGAGGGGCAGATGATCTCTCCAGAACGCAGCTTGAATAGGGGGACTTTGCAGTCGGGGCAGGTGGCTGA
>JAGHCH010000043.1 GCA_021160575.1 Thermoproteota archaeon
GAGAACCATGTATCTAGCCCTTCAAGTCCTTGAGCTAACTGGCAGAGTGGTGATAGCTCTCACAAAGTCTGATAGGACTCACACGATGGGCATTCATATTCACGTGGATAAGATGGAGGAGAAGCTTGGCGTACCAGTGGTAGCTATTTCAGCACTTCAAGGACTCGGGCTTAGAGAACTGCTTGAAAGGCTTGTGGAAGTGGCTGAGGGGAAAAAGGGGAGAAGGATACCAGTTAGAGTTGACTATGGGGCTTTGGAGCCATTTATCCGAGAAGTGGAAGAGGTCATCCGGGCAAGCGGCATGCTAAGGCGGTATGACTCAAGGTGGGCCGCCATAAGACTTTTAGAGGGGGATCCAAGGCTTGCGGAGCTAGCTGAAAAAGAAGGAAGAGAGGAGCAGCTCAAGCACATATTGATGTTGAGAGAAGCCGTAAAGAGGAGCATTGGCAAACTTCCTGAGGACCTAGCAGTGGAGGCTAGGTACAGGTTTCTAGACGGCACGATGAAAGATCTAGTAATCAGAGTTGAAAGACGCGAATCGAGGCTCATTAAAGCCCTCGATAGAGTTTATTTGAACCCTGTAGCCAGTCCTATAGTCAGCATTCTCCTCATCTTCCTCGTGTTCTTTGTAGCTTTTTCAGTGAATTTAGGGTTCCCCCTTGACGTGATACTAAACAGTCTTGGCATGACGGAAGCTGCTGAAGCTGTAAGTGAATTCAGCTTAAGCGGCTTGATGGAGAAGGGCTTTGCCGTATTGAGCGAGGGAGTAGGCTCCTTGGCCGTAGCTGCGGGGGCGCCTAGCTGGTTTGTAAGCCTCCTCACTGACGGCGTGATAACAGGAGTAGGGGCAGTTCTAAGCTTTCTTCCACTAATAGTGCTGGTCTACGCCCTATTGGCACTTCTTGAGGACAGCGGTCTAGCGCCTAGGATAGCAGTAGCCTTTGACGGCTTCTTCAGAAGGTTTGGCTTCCCAGGCAGGGTGCTTTTCCCCATTGTTATAAGTCTAGGATGCAATGTCCCAGCGGTAGTGGCTACTAGGACTATAGAAGATGAAGAGGAAAGAATGATATCGATTCTAGCGGTGCCCTTCATTCCATGTCAGGCAAGGCTGGTAGTGCTGCTTGGCATTTCAGCAGCGATTTTCAGAAGCTCACTGGCTCAAGCGGCATCTGTTCTGAGCATCTATCTTGCAGCCTTTCTAGTTTTTCTAGCTTCAGGGATCATTCTCAGGGTGCTGCTATTTAAGAGGAGAGAAGTGAGCGAACTGGTCTTAGAGCTGCCCCCCATTCACAAGCCTTCAGCTAAGGTGGTGTGGTGGCTTACGTGGGACAATAGCAAGCACTTCTTGAGGAAGGCAGGAGTGATCATTCTTACACTCTCAGTGGTTACCTGGTTTCTCCTAAACACTGGCCCTAACGGAATGATGGTTGACCTAGAGGAGAGCTATGCCGCCATTATTGGAAGAGCACTGGCGCCGCTAGGATACCTCTATCAAATTGAAGGAGAGAACGCTTGGAAGGTGATGTTCGCCTTGATTCATGGCTTCATCGCCAAGGAAGCCGTCCTCGAAGCCATCGCGCTTCTCAGCCCAGAAGCTGGGGGAATAAGCGAGGCAGTGCAAGCTCTAGGCCTAACGTCGATGCAAGCGTATAGCCTCCTGCTTTTCGTCACCCTCTATGTTCCATGTTTAGCCACGGTGGCTGTGGTTCTTCAAGAGGCTAGGAGGGCTCGCTATGCTCTCCTCTTAGTGGCCTACATGATTGCTATAGCGTTATTAATCTCCTTAGCTGCATATTGGCTAGCAGTTTTACTGCTGTGAGGCGGCCATGTGGATGATGCTGAAGAGCGTGCTGAGAGCTATAAGTGAGGGGCAAACACCTTTGAAGCAATAGCCGAGAAGCTGGGATGCCGCTTGGGAGAAATCTACACTGCTGTGGGAATGTTAGTGGCTCTAGGCCATCTGGCGGTCTGCAGGGGAGCATAAAAATGCACTTCAAGAGATTGTTTAGGTGAGATCTATGTCATCACGCCTCAAGGCAGGAAATATCTTAAAGGTTAAGCCCTTCTGCCAGAGTCTGGTAACTGATTGGAAGACTTGCCTTTACATAATATCTCTGGGAAGTCAGCTCCTTCTAGTGGATGCCGGAGTCTATAGAGAGGAGGATCTCAAGAAGCTCGACAAGCTTGTTGAGAAGCTTGGCGGATGGAGCAGGGTTTCAGCGGTTATTTTGACACATGGCCATGCAGACCACACTGGGTTGGCAAGAGGAATTGCTGAGAAATGCTCTGCTCCCATCTATCTCCATGAAGGAGATCGCTGGATGATGGAGGACTACGAGAGATATTTGAAGCAAGTTGAAGTGCTGCTTGAGAGGGCTGTAAAGTGGGGTTTTCCGAGAAGCTGTGTAGAGTATCACGGTGCCAAGTGGAGCCAAGGGAGGCTGGATTATGAGCTAACCTTCTGGAGTGGGGAGAGGCTTAGGCCTGCGGAACTCGAAGCCGTCGAGGTACTCCACACTCCAGGGCATACAGCGGGGAGCTGCAGTGTAGCTGTAGGAGATATAGCCTTTACAGGAGATGCCGTTGCAGACATCTCGGTATTGTCATCGGATTTAGAGCAGCACATTAAGAGCTTGAAGCTACTATCGAGATTTAGGGAGTTTTACACAGCTCATTATGGAGTGATCCCAGGGGAGACTGCCCTGAAGCTAGCCGACCATTATCTTGAAAGGTTGGAAGCGGTAATTACCGCTACACGCTCACCCAGCACCTTCTACGAGATCTTTAAGGCGGTTTATGGAGAACCGAGAAACCTTGGGTTTAGAGCCGTTTTCGCGCTCAGAAACCTCTTCACCTACCTAGACTTCCTCGAGCGGCATGGCTTCGTGGAGGTCATGGAGGAAGAGCCGCCCAAGTGGAGAAGTGTTAGAGAAGCCTCTAAGCTGAGGGAGGTCCTTGGATGAGCTGCTCCAAGAGGATTTTCTCGTTGTCTGGAGCCTTGATGAACACCGGCACTCCACGGATGCGGGTTGCCTTGTAGGAGATGAAGAGCCACTCTCCTATGTCTAGGAGAGCTGTCTTGTCGAGGATCTCCGGGCTCACTCCAGCTGCATCTGCTATTACATGGCGGTCGTAGCTTCTGGGCAGAGTTCCAGCGAAGTAGCTGTGGAGCTGCTGAACAGCGTTGACGTTAAGGTGAGCTACTCTCTGGGTGCTGATCCAGCAGTGCAGCCTGTATTTTCGCCCCTGCCTCAGTAGTTGCTCCACTGCGATGTTGGATTGGAGGGTGTAGTCATCTGATCTCTGCCTATCGGGGATGAATTCCTGTGCCTCATCTAGGACTATGAGAACTCTCGGCCCCTTGATCTGCCTCTTCCTTGCTTGGAAGAGGGAGTTGATGAATCGCTCGGCGAAGAGCCTTGCATCGTAGGGGTTAGGCAGGTAGACGATGGTTAGCCTTGGGAAGTCTTCGGGGGAAGCTATTTTCCTTGCCAAGTCCTCTGGGAGAACCCCTCCAGCCTCTGCTTTCCTCTCAGCTTCAAAGCGCTCAAGAGTCTCGAGGACCGCTTCAGCGCAGCTCTCAAACTTCGTCTTTATACCCCTACTTCTAGCTCCCGGCTCAGCGGCGGGGATCTCTTCTTGGATGATTGCCTTGATCTCCTCGAGGATTTCTCCATGGGTGTCTAATACCTCTATGAGGGGCTTCTCCAAGGGGATGCCCTTCTCCCTATGGAGCTGAATGAGCTTCTGGTAGACTCGTCTTCCTCTTTCAGCGTTGGCGAGGTGGGTGTCTTCTGCAGCTCCTTGAACCTCTCCAGTAGATAGCCGAGTGTTAGTGGCATGGGGGTTACGAGGTCGAGGAGCTTCACTCTATCGGTGTTGAAGAGATAAGAGGCCCACCTCTTTAGGAGGTCTAACCCGCCGTGTGGAGCTAGGCTGTCCAGTAGGGATTCGGGGATGGCTTGCGAAGCTAGGAGGGCGTCCTTCTTATCGGAGATGGAGGAGATGTCTTCGACGGAGTAGAAGACGCCGTCTTTGGCTATTAAATCGAGAAGCGAGATCAGGTATTCACCGGCGATGTCAACTATCAGGATCCGTGTATCCGGGAGGTTGGAGAGCACTTTTCTGAGGATGAAGGAGGTGAGGTTTGATTTTCCGGTTCCGGTGAAGCCGAAGGCGCCTCCATGGTATCTGATCAGCTTGGCGAGGTCCACCCTCAGCTTGAGGTCGAAGCCCATGAGGTCTCCCAGCTCAACGCCTCCCTCAACGTTGATGAATTTGTCCACGGCTTGGCTTGAGAGGAGGTAGACTTTCGCTCCAACTAGGGGTACGAAGGTTTCATCTCTGATGTAGAGGGGTCCTTGACTGGAGGGCTTGAGCAAATAGCCGGTGTAAACTGAGAGGATGTCAACCCATGCATCCTCGGTTTTACCCCAGAGGGAGTAGATTTGGTCTAGGAAGTCTAGGCGGAGGACCTTGGGCATGGAAACGTCCATGGATAGCTGCTGGTAGTGGATGGGATTTGCGCTCACCACTTCGTAGATGAGGTAAACCATTCCCTCGCTGGAGGGCCTCTCCACGGCTATGAAGCAAGGCTTTCGTAGCCTGTCGAGGACTTCTAGGTCGAAGGCGGCTTCAGCCACCCCTATGATGCTGGTGAGAACTATTCTTCCCTCCTCGTAGGTGGAGGTTTTGATGCGGGATTCCCTTAGCCTGGCATTGAACTTGCCGTTGAAATCTTCGAGAAGGTTGTTCAGTGGCATGGATTACA
>JAGHCH010000073.1 GCA_021160575.1 Thermoproteota archaeon
GTGGAGTACGCTGACATCAAGATAGGCACCGAGGCCGTCGGCAACCCGCCGAAGAACGTGTCCATCATCGAGATAAAGCTGCGGCGCACCAAGAAGGAGTAGACGGCGAGGTTTCTCCTCGAGGCGGGGCGTCTTCTCAGATCTTCTTTTTTACTTCCCCTTTCCACGCTCTCACCCACTCGACCACTTAAAATATCTCTTCCTGCTAGACTTAGTTTCACTCTTTGGAGGGCAGCCCTCATGCAGATCTACGGTTGGATGGGCCGAGTCCTACGCATTAATCTCACCACCAAAAGCTTCAACATAGAAGACCTCGACATTGGCGCAGTTTATAACTTCATAGGAGGACGAGGGCTTAACTCCTACATTCTCTACAAGGAGCTAGATCCGCGTATAGATCCCTTCTCCCCTGAAAATAAGGTGATCCTCTCAGTAGGTCCTTTAACAGCAACAGAGTTCCCTGGAGCTGGACGCGCAGTCTTCACTTCGAAATCGCCACTTACCGGGACAATATTCACCTCTCTCATCGGTGGAATCTTCGGTGCGCGCGTGAAGTCAACAGGCTTTGACGCCATAATCTTTGAAGGCTCCTCCTCAGCTCCTCTATACCTTGTGGTCGACGAGAATGGCGTGCGATTTGAAGATGCTTTCTCCCTTTGGGGTGAAACCACCAGCCGCACTGAGGCTAAGCTCAAAGAGAAGTATCCTGGAACTAGCATCGCTTGTATTGGGCCAGCTGGCGAGAACCTCGTTAGAATAGCCAACATTGCTTCAGACACCCGCTTCGCGGGGAGAGGTGGTTTAGGCGCCGTCCTAGGCAGTAAGAAGATCAAGGCAATAGTTGTGAAAGGGAGACGCAGACCTCAGCTCTATGACCCTAAATCCTTTAGGGAGCTGGCTAAGAAAGCCCGGTACATAATCTCTACCCACCCCTTAACAGGTATAGATGGAGCCCTTGCCCACCACGGCACCGCTCACTTGATACATGTGATCACCAATGCTGGGCTTCTGCCAGTCAACAACTTCTCAGATGAAGCACGTCTCAAGTACGAAGACGTAGACTCCTTCTCAGGGGAAACCATCGCTGAAAAGTACTTCCTCCACAGAAAAGCTTGCTACGGCTGTCCAACAGGATGTGGGCGCATCATTAAGGTAGGCAACCACGTCACCAAAGGACCAGAATATGAGTCCATAGCAATGCTGGGTCCGAACTCCGGCTTCTACGATTTCGAACGCGAAATTCTACCCCTTGTAGATCTCTGTGACGATCTAGGCATCGACACGATCTCCGCGGGAAACATCATGGGCTTCGCCCGCAAAGCTGGTGTAGTTAAGGGTTTTGATGATGCTGTCAAGCTTCTACGAGATATAGCATCGGGAACATCTCCCTTCTCCCACGGTGTAAGAGAAGCTGCCAAGCAGCTCAATCTAGAGGATGAGGCGGTGCATGTTAAGGGATTGGAGCTTCCCGCCTACCACCCAGCAAAAGCTTGGGGAATTGCATTATCCTATGCCACCACGAGTAGAGGTGGATGTCACCTAGGCGCTTACACCATAGCCTTCGAAATTTTAAACTCTCCAGAATATGTGAGTCCCGAAGATGCATCTAGCAAGCCACCTCTTGTAAAGAGAATGCAAGATGCCTTCGCGGTATACGACAGCGCAATCATCTGCAAGTACCACAGCTTAGCCCTCTTCCTTAGTCTCAACTTTGAGCTGGACGACCTAGCAAAAGCTCTCTCCGCTGCAACTGGACTTCACTACACTGATGAAGAACTCCACCGGATAGGGGCCATGATAATCGATGTGGAACGCCTCTTCAACATCTCCGCAGGGCTATCGCCTGAACACGATGCTCTTCCACGCAGGTTTAAGATAGACCTCGCTCCTTTGCTCGAGGAGTACTACAAGCTCAGAGGCTGGGTCAATGGTATTCCCAGAAAAGAGGCTATTCAGCTTCGAAAGCCGAAGCTGGCCAAATTAGGTGAGCTTGCAATAACTCCCCTACGGAGGCTCACTCCCCCACAAGTTCAAGTAGCCTTGGACATGGACGCTCCAATAGAGGTCATATGCGACATCGCTGTGAAGGCCTATAGCGGGGGAGCTAGGCTTATTGAAGCTGGTACTCCCGCCCTCAAGAGGCACGGCGCCGACAACCTAGTACCCGCTCTGATAAACTCCATCAAGAGATACTGCGATTCTAGACGTGAGCCCTATGAAGCCGTAATTGTCGCTGACGCCAAGACCATGGACGTAGGGAACTTGGAGGCGAGAATCATGTTCCGCTCTGGCGCAGATGCCATAGTGGTCTTAGCCATAGGAGGCGATGAGAAGATCTTCGAAGCTCTCAGCGAAGCAATACGCAGAGATAGAGCGATAATCATCGACTTCATCCAAGTGGAAGACCCCCTAGCTAGGCTCGAAGACCTAGTTAAGAAGCTCAAGGGCTATGAGCCATGGGTCATGTTCTGCCTGCACCGAGGCATCAGCGAGCACATTAGAAGCAGAGGCATCCACGACTCCAAAACCCTCATAGCAGAAGCCAGAAAAATTGCTGGAAACTTCCTCCTCTCAGTTGCTGGAGGCATTAAGGAGGGCACCGCCAAGGAGGTAGCTTCCTGCGGCGCCGAAGTTTGCGTCGTGGGCAGTGCTATCTACAACTCCACCAACCCTAGAGAGACAACGCAGAGAATTTTGCAGGAGATACGTGAACATTATCCACTAAGAAGCTAGAACTTGTATAGCGTGTTGCCCTTCACATCTACAGCCACAATGCATGGCCCAAATTCTCTAACCTTTAACACCCAAACAGCTTCTGCCATTCCAAGATCAAGCCAATACACCTCCTCTACTTCTTCAATTGACTTTGCTGCAAGCGCGCCAGCTCCTCCGGGAAATGCTAGGTAAATGCCTCTTCCACGCAAAGCTCTCCTAGTTCCCTCTCCAACACCTCCCTTTCCAACAATCACTTGAACTCCAAGCAACTCGATAATCTTCTCCATCAACCCCTCTAAGCGCAAACTGGTTGTAGGGCCAGCTGAGAGCACCCTCCATCTACCAGCTTCATACTTCGCGAGAGGGCCACAGTGATACACGGCTTTGCCTCTAAGCTTAAAGGGGAGCATCTGCCCTTTAGAGAGGTATTCAAGAGCTCGAAGGTGCGCTCTATCCCTCATAGTCACCAAAATCCCCGTAAGATACACGACATCCCCAAGTTTCAAGCTGCGTAAAGTCTCCTCCACGGCTGGAAGTTCAAGGTAGTGCTCTCTAATGTCTCGAGCTACCATAGGGTGAACTCCCCCTTCTCATTGAACACCAAGCTCCTCCTCCTCAGCGCCCAACACTGAATATTAATTGCAACTGGAAGACTGGCTGTATGGCAGCCAGCATAAGCAATCTTCACCTTCATCACCGTAGGCCCTTCACCCAGCCCCATAACCCCTATTTCTAATCTATCAATTTCCCTCTGAAGCTTCTCCTCAAGCTCGCTGGCTTCTCCTCCTTCGTTGATCGGGGCAAAGAGCACCCTCTTCGATAGATGAACAGCATAGTCAAGAGTCCCTCCAATGCCAACTCCCACTATGAGAGGAGGGCACGACGCTCCTCCACGCCTAGCCACATGGTCAACCACTGCCGAGATTAAGCCTTCAACTCCCTCCTTAGGGGTGAGAGAGAAGGCTATGCAGTTGTTTTCAGAGCCAGCTCCCTTCACCAGAAGATCTATCCGAGCCTCACCATCGTCGCGCGGCTCAAAGTAGATTATCGGATTATCCAACCCAACATTGTCTTCAACAACACCGCGAGTGAAAGGGTGCACGACATTCGTTCTCAAGAAGGCTTCTCTGGTGGCTTTTCTCACAGCTTCATGGATCACCTTCTTCACTGCAGCTGCCGACAGCCATGGAGGCTTCTTCACGTAGAAGGTGAGCAGCCCCGTATCCTGGCAGATGGGCACCCTCTTCCTTTCCGCCACTTCAACATTGTCAAGAAGAGCTTTCAACTGCACCTTCGCCAACCCTGAAGACTTCCCGTAGAGCTTTGCCAGCTGCTCTTTGACATCGCTTGGAAGACTAACTTCAGCAGCTACGATAAGCTCCAAAACTTTCTCAGAAAGCGTCTCCCACCTCACCAACTATGCGCCTCCAAGCCATCTTTATATCCATCCAGCCTCTCTAACCAAAGAGTCTAGAGGGGAAACTGCTTGAGAAAAAGTGACTTTGAGAAACTTAAAAGCTTGAAGAGCCTAGCCTCACGCTTTGCCAGATATATCTACTTTAGAAGCATGTCTTCGGCTAACAGTGCCCTCGCCGAAGTGGCTAGGAGGACAAGCAAGCTAGGGGATGCTGGCAGAGGCTTCTATGAAGCTTTGAGGGGCATACAGCTAGCCGTGGCAAGCTCTGATCAAAACTCCTTTTACCTTCGCCTCTACAAGTATGCAGAGCCCTCCGAAATAGAAGCTCTACGCGACAAGTTCACCGCCGAGATTCTACGCGAAACAGCGGACGCCTATGAGAGGGGCTATGCGCTCGCTTGGTCAATAGTGCTGGAAACAATGGCTAGATTGAAGGTGAGTCATCCCCCGGAGGAGCTGACTAGCCAGCAGAGGTAGCTAGCTGGAAGTTATAGATCAGCGTCCACGTAACTAGCCATAGGAGAACATATGTTACTATGCAGATAGTGTAAAGCTTCCTTGGGCTAGGAAGTAAGCTAAGGTTATCCTTCAAGATGGCTTTCCTGGCTATCTGTATGCTAATAGCATAAAAGATGGTAAGTATCAGAAAGCCGACAGGTACATTGGGAGGAACGCCGCATGCCACTCCGGAGATAATCCCTGCAATTACTGCGAGAACTGCTCGGAGGAAGTAGATCTTCCTCCCAGGAGTGCCGAGGAGGGTTCCTCTCTTTGAAGACGGCTCTTTCATCCTTAGACATCCTCGCTGTGGTGAAAGAGTTAAGAGATCGAATACTAGGCTACCGTGTAATCAACATTTACCAGCTTAATCCCCAGACATTTCTTTTAAAGCTTTATGCCCCCGGCTCTAAGGCTTCTCTCCTAATTGAAGCTGGTAGACGTTTGCATCTCACAGAGTTTCCATACAAACCCCCTGAGAAACCCACCACTCTCGCTATGAGCCTCCGCAAGTACCTTTCCGGGGCTAAGCTCATTGATGTGAAGCAGAAGGGGTTTGACCGGCTTGTAGAGTTCAGATTTCAGAGTAAGCAAGGGTTCTTCACGCTTATAGCCGAGCTGTTTAGAGAGGGTAACTTGATTCTACTTAACGGTGAGAGGCGAATTCTTCATGCACTCTACTATAAGGAGATGAGGGATCGCAGCATCAAGAGGGGTTTTTCATACAGCTATCCTCCTTCAAGCCAAGTGGACGTATTCTCGCTGACCTCTCAGCTAGTTTTGGAGCTTGCAGCTAGGTCTAAGCTGGATGTTGTTCGCTTCTTGGCCAGAGAGCTGGGCTTATCTGGAGAAGTTGCTGAAGAGCTCTGCGCCAGGTGCGGTCTTGAAAAACACACTCCCGCCAATTCTCTAAGCCAAGAGACAGCTGAAAGACTGGTTGGCGAGCTTCAGGGAATTTTCAGAGACATAGCTGAGGGGCGCATGAAGCCCCATATTGTAATGGAGGAGGGGCGGTGCCTCGATCTACATCCAGTGGAGTTCAAATCCTCCGAAGCCGATGAGATTCTTGAGTATAGCTCCTTTAACGAAGCGGTTGATCACTACTTCTGGAAGATAGGGGAACAGCTGAAGACCGCTGAGCGAGAACTTAAGGAACGGCTTGAAGCGCTTCAACGCACCTTGAGGCAGCAGCAAGAGTACCTTGAAAAGCTCCTCAAAGATTCACAGCACTACAAAGCTCTGGGAGACTGCATCTTAAGGAACATGCATCAGCTGGATCTCCTCATCAAGTGGCTCCGTGAAAACCGCCATCTCCCCCCGCAAGAGCTTCCTCTCCTTGCTAGGCGTGAGCTTGAGGAGCTTACAGCCACCTTGAAGAGGTATCATCCCCAGAGCGGCGAGGCCGTCATAGAGGTTGATGGCTTGGAAGTTCCATTAAACATCCGGCTCTCCGCCTCTGAAAGTGCCCAGCACTACTACACCAAGTACAAGGAGTGCCTCAAGAAAATTGAGGGCTTAAGGAGGGCTATAGAGGAAACCGAAAAGCAGCTTGAATCCCTAACCGAAGCTAGAGAGGCCATCGAAGAGGCTTCAAAGTACAGGCTAGCCAAGAGAGAGTGGTATGAAAAGTTCCGATGGTTTATTTCCTCTGAAGGCTTCTTAGTGCTGGGAGGCAAGGACGCTACTCAAAATGAAGTCCTAGGAAGGCACTATCTCACACCCCACGACATCTTTGTTCACGCAGATGTACCGGGAGGATCTGTTGTCATAGTGAAGACTGAGGGAAGAACCCCCTCTGAAGCCACACTTAAGGAGGCAGCACAGTTCGCCGCCGCCTACTCCAAAGCTTGGTCTGCTGGTTTAGGTTCAGTTGACGTCTACTGGGCTATGGGAAGCCAGGTGTCCAAAACGCCTCCATCGGGAGAGTACTTAGGCAAGGGTGCGTTCATGGTGTATGGTGAGAGACACTACTTCCGAGGGGTCCCCCTACGCCTCGCTATAGGAATTGTAGTTGAAGAGGAGGTCATCAAGGTGATAGGCGGGCCCCTCTCAGCAGTATCCGCAAAGACGCAGCTTATGGTGGAGATCACCCCTGGAAAAACTCCATCCCGCAGACTGGCTGAGCAGATAAGGAATGCTCTGAAGAGCCGTGCGCCTCGCGAACTGCAGCCAGCTATAGATGCCATTCCATTGGAGGAGTTTCAGAGATTCATACCGGCTGGCGGAGGCGCTATAAGTATAAGTAAGAGGCAAAGGTTATCAAAAGAGTGGAAGAGCTAAAAGGCTTCGACTAATTAAGATGCGAGGCGGTTCCTCCTTGAACATTCATGCTAAACTGCTTGTTAGGGATATTATGTCGCGCGACGTGGTTGTGATCTCCGAGGAGCAGTCGGCGCTTGAAGCTGCTAAGCTGATGAGAGACCGCGACGTCGGAAGCGTCATAGTAGTCTCCAACGGAAAGCCCGTAGGTATCATAACGGAGAGGGACCTGGTCATTCGCGTGCTGGCGAAGGGGATGCGCCCCGAATCTGTGAAAGCCAGAGATGTCATGTCCACGCCGCTAGAGTTCGTAGACCCCAACGTGGAGATTACCGAGGCGGCTAGGCGGATGGCTAAACGCAATATTAGGAGGCTGGCCGTCATGGAGAAAGGCGAGCTAGTGGGCATCATTACGTCTAAAGACATACTCGTGGCTGCGCCAGCCCTCATTGAGGTACTCATAGAAGCTGCTAGGGCAGGCATCCCTGCAACAACTAGGAGCGGCTCGTTAGCTGGATATTGCGACCGCTGCGAAAGCTGGTCCGACGATCTACGCGAGGTCAATGGCGAATTCCTCTGTGAGGAGTGCAGAATGGAGCTTGAAGCTGGCTCTGAGTAGCCCTCTGGAGGTGTCTAGGTGAGAGTAGAGGAGGTGATGACTTCTCCAGTCTTCATCAACTGCCTAGACCACGCAACAAAGGCTAGAGCTATTATGAGGCGCGAGGGGCTGCGCATACTTATAGTTGTCGACGAAGATGGCATGATGGAGGGTGTCTTGAAGAGAGGTGATGTGATAAACATCACCTTCACAAGGACTTTAGCTAAAGCTAAGGACATCATGTCCCCTCCAAGAGCACTCATATACCCCGACGAGGATGCACTGCGTGCTGTTGAGAAGATGCTAGGTGCTGGTGAATGGTATTCGCCTGTAGTGGAGAGAGACGCCCCTAGAAGAGTGGTAGGCATTTTAGGCTTGGAGCATGTAATTGTACCTCTTATCGAGAAGAATCCTTCCCCTCTAGAGATTTCAGTCTCAGAAGTCATGGCTAAAAACCCTGTTCACTGTAGGGCAAACGACTCTGTTCTCGATGCTTGGCACAAGATGCAAGGGCATGACTTCGCTGGTCTTCCCGTGGTCAATGAGAAGGGAGTAGTTGTAGGAATGATCACGCAGCTCGACATTTTATCGAGGAGTGCTGGGCAACTGGAGATAGGTTCTCCAAGTGGAAGGCATCGTCAACCTCCCAAGGTATATAAGATCATGAAATCCCCTGCCATTACGGTCAAAACTTACGAGCCTCTCTTAAAGGCAGCCAAAATAATGGTTGAGCGGGACTTTGGCAGAGTTCCCGTCACTGATGATCACGGTCTTCTTGTAGGAATAGTAGATAGAGAGGATGTTATTAAGAGGTATTTATGCTGAGGGGATGTGCCCTTGCTAGTAGGCGATATTATGTCAAGTCCAGTGGTAGTTGTGCAGCCAGAAGATAGCCTTGCCAGAGTTAGAAATCTTATGCTCCGCAATAGAATAAGCCGTGTCGTTGTCACTAGAGATGAAAGACCCATAGGAGTGGTCACAAAGGCTGACATAGCAAGGTGCATGGCAGAGATCTCGAAGAGAATCAAAAGCCTAGATGAAGTTTCCGTTTGTGAAGTGATGACTTCTCCAGTCATTGTAATAGGCGTCAGAGACTCCATCCGAGACGCTGCTAAGGAAATGCTAAGCCACGGGATAAGCGGACTCCCCGTCGTAGACTCCTTAGGCTATTTGGTCGGAATAGTCACCAAGACAGACATAACAAGGTACTATGCCGAGAACTGCTCTAGCATCTACAAGGTTTCAGAGCTCATGGAAGTTGAAGTTCCCACAGTTCAAAGAGGACACACCATTTATCGAGTGATCGATGTGCTTCAAACATCTTCAGTAGATAGAGTGGTAGTTGTTGACGGGAAGTCTCCTGTAGGGATCATAACTCACACCGATATCTCCTTCATCGATTTCCCCCTAAGGAAAGAGAGAAAGTTCATCAGAGTGGCGCGTAAAATCACAGAGGACTACGTCGAAATTACAAGGTTCTATTATCTGCCCACTGCTGAGGAGGTGATGTCCTCTCCAGTGATTACGATAGCAAGAGAAAGCGATGCTAAGGAAGCAGCTAGTCTCATGCTGGAGCATGAGATAGGAGGGCTTCCAGTTGTAGATCGCGCTGGCTCCCTAGTAGGCATTATCCTGAAGTCCGGTTTCATCAAGGCTTTAAGTACTGAAAAATGTTGGAGGGGGTCTTCATGAAAGCTGCAGACATAATGTCAAGGGAGATTCCTATTATAGATAAAAATCAGCCAATACTAGCAGCTCTTTCCATAATGAAGAAGTACGAAATCGATTACATACTCGTTGTTGAAAAAGAGCAAATCTCTGGTGTTTTCACCTATCGAGACCTCTTAGAGCGGCTTGGCGTCCAGAGAATGCGTATGGCTGAGCCATCACGCCTCTATGTTTCAGGAGTGATGAAAGATCTACGAATACAGTTCTCCCCTGAAGACTCTCTTAGAAAGATTGCCCTAGCCATGCTTTCAGAAAGGCAGTATTGCGTCCCTATAATTAAGGAGGGGGAACTCAAAGGAGTTATCTCTAGGTGGTCTTTTCTCAGAGCACTAGAGGAGTTCAGCAATATCTCTGTCTCCTCTACGTCGAGAAAGATCCCTCAACCGCTTAGCTATACCGACCGCGTGATTCATGCCAGAAAAGTCCTCCTAGATAACGACCTCTGCATTCTCCCAGTGGTAGGGGAATCCGGAAAGCTTGTTGGGCTTGTCTCAGAGGAAGATCTCGCTTCTGCTTTCATGGATTTCCAGAGGTTCGTCTCATGGAGACATCAGAAGGCACAAATCAAGTATTTCACTATCGCAGATATTCTACGCCGTGAGACGAGGTTCTTCTCCGAAGATACATTGGTCTCAGAGGCCTCGCGGCAACTGCTCCGAGAGAGGCTCTATGGCCTTCCCGTTCTAAGCGCGGATGGCGCTATTACAGGAGTCTTCTCACTTAACGAGGCGTTGACCCTTGTCGCGCAAAGCTTCCCCGAGTAGTTCTCCCTCCTTTGTAGCTGACAGCATGTTGGGCGATGTAGCTAGATGGCTTAGATTGCTCGGATTCGACTGCCTCTACAATTCATCGCTACACGATGATCAGCTACTCGAAATAGCTTGGTCTCAATGTAGAGTTCTCCTTACAAGAGATAAGGACCTCCATCGGCGTGCGCTCGCAAGAGGTGCGGTATCCATTTTAGTAAATTCAACAGATATTACGCAAGCACTTAAGCAGATCTCGGAAGAGCTGCAAATCCTGCTTCTTTTTGATGAAAGGAGATCCAGATGTCCCAGCTGTAATGCCCCTCTAAAAATGGTTTCTCGAGAGGAGGTCGCTGGCAGGGTCCCTGAAGGTATTTTATCGCGCTATTCCAAGTTCTGGGTATGCACCAACCCGAAGTGCGGCAAGGTTTATTGGATAGGCAGCCACTGGAGAACTATCAGAAGAGTTCTCTCCAACCTCAATACCTAGTACACTTTTAATGTCAAGGAAGGTAAATTAACCTCGAAGCAAAAAGCTTCAAATCAAAGTAGTTTGGGGTGTCTTCATGGAACTCAGCTTAAAGGACGGAGAGTTTCTTGTCAAGCTAGCTAGGCGCGCTGTTACAACATACCTCGATGAAGGCAGAAAGCTCTCTCCTCCTCCAGAAACTCCTCCTCACTTACGCGAAAAGCGGGGAGTTTTCGTGACCATTGAGAAGCTCATAGCCGGAACTAAAGAGCTGCGCGGTTGCATAGGCTATCCGGAGCCCCTCTTCCCCTTAGTGGAAGCTACAATAGACTCAGCTCTCCACGCAGCTTTTGAAGATCCCCGCTTCCCTCCTCTACGAAGAGATGAACTATCTGAAGTGATCTTTGAGGTCAGCGTTCTCACAGTTCCCAGACCCCTCCAAGTATCCTCTCCTCGAGAGTACCCTGAGAGGATCAGGGTTGGGCGAGATGGGCTAATCGTTGAATACGGCTACTTCAAGGGGCTTCTCCTACCTCAAGTCCCATTAGAGTACGGCTGGGATGTTGAAACTTTCCTCAGCCACTGCTGCATGAAAGCTGGACTGCCGCCAGACTTTTGGCTCACTCACGACATTAAAGTATACACCTTTCAAGCCCAAATCTTCACCGAGAAAACTCCCAATGGATCTGTCGAAGAGAGAAAGGAGTTTTCACCTCACTGAGGTGCATTAGAAGGTGCGTGTCTATTTCGCGCCCTGCGGAATAGCCCTCGGACACGCGGGGCGCTGCATTCCACTTGCTAAGAGGTTCGTTGAGAAGGGGCATCAAGTCTTCTTTTCAACCTATGGCGACGCAGTCCCCTACGTTGAGAGAGCTGGCTTCCCCGTTGAGAGAGTTCCTCCAGTTCAAATGCGCGAAAAGATTGACGGCACTTTTGACTTCAAAAGAACGCTGGCTGCTGGACCTGGAAACATTTATCGATTCCTACTTCAAGTAGGGGCTGAGCTCAACCTAATTGAGAGGTTTAAAGCTGAAGTGGTGATCTCAGATAGCAGGCTCTCGACAATTTTAGCCGCCCGCATGCGTAACATTCCTTCAGTACTCCTTCTTCATCAACTGCGCCTTATGATCCCTCACGTGAAGCCCATCGGTAGAAGGATTAAGCAAAGGATAAAGTCACATGTTGAGCACGTGGGCCTCGAGCTTTTCGGAAGTCTCTGGAGGTTGAGCACCTTCGTAGTGGTTCCAGATTTTCCGCCGCCTTACACTATCGCTAAAGCTAACGTAGTGCCCTCTAAGCAGTACACCAAGAAGCTTCGAATAGTTGGACCCATAATCTCTAAGAGGCCTGAGCAGCTTCCTCCACGCGAGTCTCTTAGAGAACAGATGGGTTTCAATCACAAGCCAGTTATCTATGCAGCTATGAGCGGCACGATCCCTGAAAAACGCTATATTTCCATGCTGCTCGCGAAAATCTTCAGTCGATTCCCCAAAGACTACACCATAATACTTTCTCAAGGCATCCCAGCAATTCACAACCAACCCGTCAAGCGAGGACCTTTACAGATCTACAGCTGGGTTGATGATCGATATGCTCTCTTGAAGTCATGCGATCTTCTCATAACCAGGGGAGGGCACAACACAGTAGCTGAGGCTATGTACTACGGGATACCAATGCTCGTTATCCCAACTCCCGGCCACTCAGAACATCAAGGGATCGCCAAATCCGTTGAGCAAATGGGGCTGGGCCTAGTAGTGCAACAGCACGAACTCAGCTTCTCAAAGCTCCTAGACGCAGTCACCGCAATACTGGGAGATAGCTCTTTCAAGAAGAGAGCCGAAATGGCTGCACGCTTTGCAGCTCAGTTCGATGCCATCTCTTCAATCTATCGGATTGCCTTGAGGGCTGCTGGGCTGGAGTTCAGCTACTACCTGGAAGAATCTCCACCACGTAGAACTCCTCCACTAAGGGGTTCTCATAAACGCGAATTTCCAGCGTCTCCGATCTAGGAATTTCCTCCCTATACTCTCCAAAGGGGGTTTCCGCCCTCAGCAAAATGCATTCTCCACGATCTTCAGCTAGGCACTTCCTAGGCAGCCCTACTCTCAGCTTCTCACCATTACACGCTCTCCGCAGTAAGTACTTCAATCCATATACGCATGCAGAGATCTCCGCTAGGCGTATCGCCCAGCTCTCCTTGCCGATGGCTAACACTCTTGCTCCACAAAACTTCCTTATTTCACGAGCAATTCTTGAAACCTCTGGCAAGATCTCCTCCAAGTACTTGAGCCCTTCTTTGCTCACCTTTTTCCTCCAAGCTCCATTGAGAGTGATTGTAGTGAGCTCTTTTCCTCCGAGAGTTATATCCACGTGCACTTCCTTCACTTCAAAAAGTTCCGCAGCTCTTAGAAGCAGCTTCAACTCCTCTAAGATACAACTTCTCCCCCTAGGGTCTGAAAACACCTCCTTACCCGTTCTCCAAACTACACGCTTACTTTCACTGTCAACAACTACAGCTGCTGAAGCCACGATTCTAAGTGGAGCGTACTCCTCATCTAGAAGTGCAACTCCTGAGTCGGCGGCAGCTATCAGCAGCTCTAACTACCTCTCAACCAGCCTCTATCTTCTTCAACTGCTTCTGATACATCTCTATTAGCTCCTTCTCAGTAGTGGCGTCTTCAGGCTTCTTATCGAAGCGCCATCTCCCCGTAAACCTCGGAAACCTAATGGCTAACCCAGCTCCCGGCCTAATGGCATCCTTAGCGCATGTGTGCGTTGGTGATAGCGTGATCTCCGCGCCTATAACTTCTAAGACCACTGCTGGAACAAACCATACGTCGGGTTTCAGCTGAGAGTCCACTCTCGGATGCTTATGGGGGATAACATAGGGCTTAAACATCTCTGGCATCTTCTCTAGATCCTCATCTGTGAATCCTGAGCCGCATTTGCAAACAGTTTTGAAGACGTCGTTTTCGGGGTCGTAAGCTGCTAAGAGGAGTGCTCCATACTTTCCAGCTCTCTTGCCTCTACCCCAGAAGGCTCCTACAGCCACCAAATCCACGGTGTCTATCATCTCGCTTCTATAGTCCCTCTTGTATTTGATCCATAGCCAGCCTCTAGCCCCCGCTTGGTATACTGCCTCCGGAGTAAGCGCCTTGGCTATGATTCCTTCGCAGCCCTTCTCTATAGCCTCCTCAAAGATTCTCTCTAGCTCCTCTGGGTTTTCAACTACGAAGTGCTCAGCCAGTTGAATGCGATCTGCTCCCTCAACTATCTCCCCTAGCCTCTTCCTCCTCTCAAGGTAGGGCTTTAAGGTGTAATCCTCACCATCCTCGTAGAGGAGGTCGAAGAGGAATAGGCTGGCTGGATACTTCTCCATAGCCTCTTCGATGCCATACTTCCTTCTTCGATGCATGAGCTCTTGGAAGGGAAGCATATCCCCTGTATCGGGGTCTATTGCAACTATTTCCCCCTCTATGATGACTTCACGCGCCTTCACGTGCTCTTTAATCAGCTGGCAGACATCAGGGTACTGTGGCGTAATGTTCTCCAGCCTTCTCGAGAAGAGGTAGATTTCCCCATCTCCTACTTTGTGCGCCTGCACCCTCTCTCCATCATACTTGTACTCTACAGCGCACTTTCCACCCATCTTTAGGAGAATCTCCTCTGGGGAGGCAAGCCTCTCAGCGAGCATGGGTCTGATAGGCTTTCCTGGAATGGGCTTAATCTCCTTCACAGCCTCTAATCCCTCAAGAACCAGCCTTCGTGCAACCTCCCCTAAGTCGCTGCACATGTTGTATGCTCTCTCGAGAATAGGTCTGGCTTCCTTAGTTCCACAGAAGGCTAATGCCAAAGCATCTAAGATGGTCATATCCGCTACCCCAAGCCTTAGCTTTCCAGCAACGGTCCTCACAATGTACTTGGCTTCCTTGGGAGTAGCCATCTTCAACAAGCTTGAGAGGAGGCGTATCTTCGTCTCCTGAGCACCCTCTCCAGCTGCTCTAGCGATCCGATCCAAGGTTTCGTAAACTTTCTGAACGGTCAGTTCTTCACGTGCACCCGCTGCTTGGAAGAAATCGAAGAGTGATGCTTGCTTCTTCATTGTAGAGAGCGCTTGTTCAGCTGTTCTACCCACGTCTCCTAGCTCCTTGAAGATCTTGTCAATTTCATGCGTCGAAACTCCAGCGGCAAGTGATATAGATCTTATTATGAGCTTCTCAGCCATTCCCAGCTCGATTCCGAGGTAATCAGGGTAGAGCTTCCCTTGAGTTAGGTAGATCACCTTGTCTATAACTTCCCTATCGCTCTTCGCGAAGAGATCAACAAGATAGCCAGTCATCTCCAGCCTCTTGGTGGTGGCCTCTATCTTCTCATAGGTCTCCACAAGTAGCGAATACTTCAAGGGGCTTCTCCCCACCTATTTTTTGAAGCTCTTCTCTCCCATTTATTGCTTTCAAATGCTGAGAGATGATCACCTAGTTTTCTCCAGCATCCTTTCAAAGGTCCATCGAAGGGCGCTTCTAATTTCACGCACCCTATTCCTATCCTTGATGTTCCCTATGAAGATCTCCTTGATAATGTCTCCATCAGTTCTAACCTCGAAATGTAGGACTTCATCTTCATCCTTCAATCCAGCAAGCATCTGCTCCTCATCCTTTCTCCTCATCTCCGCTAGAATTCTCTCGACGAAAAACGTGTTGAAGGGAGGCACCTTAATGCTGAAGGATTTATCATCAGCTGGCACTATCCTAACGAAGTCCCTGCCCACGTACATCCTAGCTAAAAGCTCCCCAGTCTGAGAGGATCTCAACGGTATCTCCTGCAGCACTTCGCCAGCTGGCGGCGTGGGAGTTGGCGGTGAAGGAGGTGTAGCTTTAACCGCTGGAGGCGCCGCCTCCGCCGCCTCGACAAGCTTTGATGCCGGCTTGAAGCTGCGAGCGGCAAGCGCAGCATCGGTTAGCTTCAGCAGCAGCTTAACGTGTTCCATCTCCTTCTCAAGCTTTGCTAAGCGCTCCTCAAGCTCTTTCTTGAGCTCGGCTAACGCCTTCAGCTCCTCTTCGTTGGACACGGAATCCCTCCATCTCTATGAGCACGCTTCGATTCGCTTTAAACTATCACCGACACCACTTATAAACGAGATAGCGCTAAGGGGAATCCTCTGCGAGATAGAGGGCTTGGCGATGGCTTTCAAAGCTCTCATCCTAGACTTCGATCAAACCCTCGTAGACAGCATCCGGGACTTCTACGCAGCCTACAATCTCTGCCTTGCGAAGTATGGCAGACCTCTCATTGAATGGCATATCTTCCTCCAAGACTACCGCAACGACCGATTAGCCCGCTTTCTCCCCGACAACCTTCAGAGGGATTTCTGGAGAGACTTCCTTCACATCATAGGTCGAATCTTCGACAACTGCCGCCTCCTACCGGGATCACGTGAGGCTCTGCTCTTTGCAAGGGAGTGCGGCTTCCTAATCGCTGTAACCACTGGCAGATACTCTCCCTCCGCTCTCTTCCACTACTGGCTGTCACTGCTAGGCATTAGAAGGCTCATAGACGCTGCGGTAACGCGAGCTGAAGTGCCCACCTCTGAGGGAAAGCTTCTCATCTTCGTGAAGGCTTCTCAAAAGCTTGGAGTGGATCCTCAGGAGTGTGTTATCGTTGGAGACTACTTGGATGACATGCAGGCTGCAAGCCGATTGAGAGCGGTAGCCGTAGGCGTGCTCACGGGCTACATGGACTCCAAGGCTTTAAGAAGTGCTGGCGCCCAGTGGGTTTTAGATGGCATCTATCAGTTGCCTTTAGTTCTTTCCAGATATTCGCCGAAGAGGTGACCATCCTCCTTTTAAGAGTTACTGCCAACTAGTTTCTCTTAGGTGTTAGTCTTGGACGTCTTTGACGCCATCAGGGGTAGGAGAAGCATACGCAGTTATAGGAGCGATCCCATACCTGATGAGGATCTGCGCAAGATCTTGGAAGCAGCAATAGAAGCTCCCTCAGCTGGAAACTTGCAGCCATGGGTTTTCATAGTGGTTAGAGACCATGCCACGAGAAGGGCGCTAGCTGAAGCTGCTCTAGGGCAGTACTGGATGGTGGAAGCCCCCGTGATTATCGCTGTCTGCGCCAACATGGCTGTCTCCTCTAAAATTTACGGTGCAAGAGGGAGAAACCTCTACTGCATTCAAGACACCGCAGCAGCCATAGAGAACATGTTGCTCGCCGCTTATGCCCTAGGCTATGGCACCTGCTGGGTGGGCGCCTTCTACGAGGAGGAAGTAAGGGAGGTGCTTAGACTGCCAGAGAGCTTAAGACCAGTAGCCTTAATAACCCTCGGTAAACCAGCAGAGCATCCAGTAAAGCCTGAAAGAAAGCCCTTGGAGAGCGTAGTCCACTTTGAGATCTACGGAAGCCGCTAAAGCCGCAGCGCTGCTAGCCGTACTTCTCCTCGCCCATGTCTACCTCTCTTCCACGCCACAAGCAGTTCCGACCGTAGTCTACAAGCGCTTAAAGTTTGAAGCTAGATCCTATGTCATGAACGTAGGAGATAGAGTGTGGAGCGACCTGAACAACACAATCTTACACTCCCTCCTCCATGAGCAGTACCTGTTCCTGAACTCCTCAGATCAGACATGCACCATAGAAGAGGCGACCATAAACGGAAACGCCGCCCCCTACAAGGTGCAAGAAGACGACTACGGCAACCCCTATCTCAACTTCACGTTGTCAAAACCCTTCACCCTTAAGCCAGGAGACGTAGTTTACGTTAGGATCGTCTTGATCATCGATATCAACCGTAAGAACAGGATCACAGATAGTCTACTCAACCAGACAAGTCTGCTCTCAGATATTCCAGAGGATGTTAAAGCCGAGTACCCAACATTGAACGCCTCTCCAGGCTTTCAAGCTGAAAACCTTTCAGCTATCTATGCCTTAGCCTACAGCCTGAGGGATCCTGACGGCAAAGTGCTCAGTACCATCATAAACATCCTCAAGTGGTTTGAGGAGAACATCCGTTATCGTTCCATAAAACTTGAACCCCAGCTGCCAAGCGAACTCTTTTCAAGGAAGGCTGGAGACTGCGACGACCAAATACTGCTATTCATCGAGCTCTGCAGAGCCTTAGGAATACCTGCTAGGCTCTGCATAGGCGCCATCTATACTCCAGGCAGCGAGGATAGGAGTAGCTACTACGCGCTCATCAACTACACCTACATAAACGTTGGATGGCACGCTTGGGCGGAAGTACTACTTCCACTGGCTAACGGCAGCTTCGTATGGGTTCCAGTTGATCTAACCTACTTCCTAGGTTTGAAGGAAACACCTGAAAGACATTTAATCTCCGAGGACCCCCTCAATCACATTAAGGGAGCAGCAGTGCTCTGGACCCCAGCCATGGTAGCTGCAAGGCTTCCTCCAGATGAGTACATTAATGAAAGCAGAAGCTTCATCAAGGAGCTAAATCAAACAGGGCTTCACTGGAAGGAGGTGCAGCTGGTCACCGAGTTGGAGATGCCTCCCATAGAAGTTCAAGTTCACTGGGGGCAAGCCACCATGCTACTCGCCCTGGCATTAGCGCCTCTAGTCGCCTTCGCCGTCATGGTTGCCCGCTCAAGAAGGGAGCTAAAGTCCTAAGTACCATGGAATTCAAT
This sequence comes from Thermoproteota archaeon, assembly GCA_021160575.1. Taxonomy (GTDB): domain Archaea; phylum Thermoproteota; class Methanomethylicia; order Methanomethylicales; family JAGHCH01; genus JAGHCH01. The sequence goes on from JAGHCH010000073.1 coordinate 18,077, forward strand.
ATTTTCTCTTGGTGCACATCCATGGGCATCAAGCTGCCCCTCAAGCTATTCACACTATCTATTGATGATGGATCTCTCGAAGTAGATGGCACTACATACAAGGGTACTCCGAGGCTCATCGAAGAACTGCTCCCCGTACTTTACGATCCTCAAAGCCTAGACCCCACCCTCCTGAAGAAGCCTCTCTACTACATGTTCAGAGATGTGGCGAGAACAGCTGATCGTCCCTTTTTCGAGAGCCTAGGTCTCCGATATGACATCACAGTCATCTCGCCTCAACCTCTGGGTAGAGAGTTTCCAAAAACCCTAGGTCATTATCACCCGGAGGCGTCAAATGGACTAAGCTACATGGAAGTTTACGAGGTTCTTCACGGTAAAGCTCACTACCTCCTCCAAAGAAGATCCAAAGAAGGAAAAGTTGACCGAGTTGTCCTCATCGAGGCAAACCCTGGCGATGTTGTAGTAATTCCACCTAACTATGGGCATGTCACAATCAATCCCTCCGCTGAAACTTTAGTGATGAGCAATCTGGTGGCGAGAGGCTTCAAGTCCATTTACGATGAGTATTTGGAGAAGCGTGGAGCATTGTACTACGAGCTAGTTGATGGAGGCTTGCTGTTCAATGAGCGCTATGAATCTAAAGTTGAGCTGGAGAGGCTTTCAGCTCCATCTGGCGAGTTTCTCCTAGAGCTAAAATCTGATCTCTATGCGTCCTTCATTGAAGAGGCAAGCCGCTTCCGCTTCTTGGCGGATCCCTCCCTCTGGAAGCCAGAGTAACAGTTTCTCCTCCATCAGCCTGCCTCAACCTTTATTTTAAGTTATTATAGCTTATATCCACTCAAGCAAGGGCGAATAGGTGGCGAAGCTCTATGAGTGCGCGTCTGCCTTTCTTCACCTTAGACGACTTTGACCTCGACGGTAAAACGGTGCTTCTCAGAGTCGACATCAACTGCCCGATAGATCCCAACACTCTTGAAATCCTAGATGACACGCGCATCCGTGAGCATGCACAGACAATTTTAGAACTCTCCGAGAAAAACGCCAAAACGGTGGTCATGGCACATCAAGGGAGGCCGGGAGACTCTGACTTCGTGCCCCTCAATAAGCATGCTGATCTGCTTTCCAAGATCTTAGGTAAGCCTGTGCAGTTCGTTGAAGAAGTGTTCGGGCCGACGGCTAGAAGTGCAATAGCTAAGCTGCAGCCTGGAGAGATCCTTCTCTTAGAGAACTTGAGATTCTGCTCGGAGGAGGTCATAGAAAAGCCCCCTGAAGAGCAGGCTAAAACCTTCCTTGTGCGCAAGCTCTCCCCTCTAGGCTCGGTATACGTCAATGATGCCTTCGCAGCTGCGCATAGATCGCAGCCATCGATTGTGGGTTTCCCGATGGTGATGCCCTCGGCAGCTGGCAGAGTCTTCGAGAAGGAGGTCTCAGTTCTAACAAAGGTTCTCGATGCCTCCTCAGAGCCTCGAATATTCATTCTCGGGGGAAGCAAAATCTCCGATTCAGTGAATATCATCGAGAAGCTGCTGGAGCGTAACATCGCTCACAAAATACTGCTAACAGGTCTTCTGGCAATGCTGTTCCTTCA
>JAGHCH010000057.1 GCA_021160575.1 Thermoproteota archaeon
CTTCGGGGCTATGCACAAGTGGGGTCCCGCTGGGCAAGCTCTGCTCTACCACATGGGGTTTGCTGCTGGTGAGAGAAAGGCAAGCGAGTTCGCCGCTCTCTATGCTGGTGAAGCGGCTCTCCGCTACCTTCTGCTGTGGATGGAGAGCTTAGGCTGGGGCTCTCTGGAGATTGCGGAGTACCGGGATGGCGAGTACTGCAAAATTGAAGTGCAGCGGCTTTTTGAGTGCATATGCGGCGGAGATGAATTAGCTGTACCAACTCCTCGAAGCCATCTCTTCCGAGGCTTGCTTGCAGGCTTCCTTTCAAAGCTCTGGGGCAAGAAAGTGCAAGTAGCTGAAGTGGAGTGTATCGCTCAAAGGAAGCCCTGCTGCATCTTCGAAGCTAGGCCCGAGTAGTTTCTCCACCGCTTCCTTTTTATCTCTACTATGCACGTAGAGTATTCTCCGGTGATCGCCTTTGTCAAATCTCTTGAAGAGCTACTCCAGCTACATGGAAGCATGCACCGACTGCGGCGTCTGCACTGAGGTGTGCCCCTTCTACAAGATCACTGGAAACGAGTTCTACGGTGGACGCGCCAAGCTGAAGGCTGCTTACTCCCTCTACAAGGGCGAGGAACTCTCTGAAGAGGAGATAAAGACGCTGTTGCTCTGCACTCGCTGCGATCAATGCAACCAGATGTGCCCAGCCCAAATACCCATCTCGGAGATTGTTGCTGCTGCCAGAGGCAGGTTGAAGGAGCTAGGGAAGGTTCCTGGAAAGTACTTGGTGATCGCCAAGAACATCATGGAGGCCAGCTCTCCAATGGCTGCCCCACCTCAAGACCGGCTAACTTGCCTGCCAGAGGAGTTCAAGCCTCCGAGGAAGGCGAAATACCTCTATGTTCCCGGATGTATTGCCAGCTTCAGAGCCCGCAACGCAGTGAAGGCTGCCGCTGAATTGTTCATGAAGCTAGGCTTGGATTTCACGGTGTTAGGCGAGAAAGAATCCTGCTGTGGACTCTTCCTTGCAGACATAGGAATGATAGAGGAGGCTGCCAAGCTAGCTGAAGCCAACACCAAGCTCTTCGAGGAAACTGGAGCAGAGTATGTAATCACCGAGTGCCCCTCATGCTACGATATGTTCAAGAGAGTGTATCCCAAGCTATACCGCGAGCCAAATTACAAGGTGCTACACGTGGTGGAGCTTCTTCACCAGCTTCTCAAGGAAGGCATGCTCCACTTCAAGGATGGCGGCGGGGAGGAAATCATAGTCTACAAGGATCCCTGCCCCTTAGTGAGGAGGCATGGCATAACCGAGCAGCCTAGAGAGATCTTGAGGGCCATACCCGGAGTAAAGCTTGTAGAGTACAAGGAAAACCGCGGCGACGCCGTATGCTGCGGAGCCCCCGCAGGGGTGAAGCCTCTCTTCCCGGATCTGGCGGCTAAGCTGGCGGAATACCTTGTGAATGAAGCTGTGGAGCTTAAGGCTTCATGCATAGCCGTGGCTTGCACCTTCTGCCTCTACCACATAGTTGGGTCGCTGAAGGAGAGGCTTCCCATACCTGTCAAGACGATCTCTCAAATAGTGCTAGAGCACCTAGGGTAGCTACTTGGTGGTTAAAAGTTTCTTTATCTCTGAAATGGAGGTTCCATAGAGCTCCGCCAGCTTAACTATAGCTTTCTCGGAGAGAGGCAGCTTAGCTTCCTTAAGCCCCTTCTCTTGCATCTCCTCATCCTCCATCTATGCAACTGACGCGCGCAGCAGAGGCAAGCCATACTCGACTTTGACTACCTTCTCTGCCCATCTGCTTGCTAATAAAAGTTTCTCGTCAGTTAAATTAACTAGAGAAGGGGATTCAGAACATCCCTGCTAGAGTGTAGTCTTTTCTTTTAAGCGCCGCCGCAGCGTACTCAGCGAAACGCCAAGCTCTCTAGCTACAGCTGATAACGACCAGCCCTCCCTCAGTAGCTGGAGCGCCTTCTCTACATCCACTTCTATCTTAGGCCTTCCAATGCGCCTCCCCTGGCTCATAACCCTCACCATGCCCTCTCTCGTGCGCTGGGAGATCACCTCCCTTTCTCTTTCAGCTACCCATGTGATGATCGCCAGAATGAGCTTTCTTATTGAGGGATCCATACTCTGAAGAAACGCTTCCTTTGGGGAAATAGAGATGAGAGGAGCGCCTAGTTCCTCGAGGGTCTTGACTGCCTCCAAGGTTTCATAGAAGGTTCTACCAACCCTTGAAAGCTCGTAGACGAGAACTGCTTGAGGCTTAGGCGTCATCTTGGAGAGCTCCTCCATCATTTCGCGGAAACCTCTCCTCTTGAGTGGGGGGATGTTGCCGCTAGTGGCTTCGTCAACGTAGTACTTGAGAACCATGTACCCGCTCTCTTGTGCCCATTTCTCTATTGCCAGTCTCTGGTTTTCCACTGTCTGCTCATCGGTAGAAACTCGAAGATAGGCTACCGCTCGCTTCCGCTCCAAAGCAGTCTCCTCAACACCCACTTTACTCCTCTGAGAGGAGAAAAACGCTTTCTTCACACCTCCTCCTTAAAAGCTCCCGCTTTTCAGCATTCAACTTCATGGAGTCTCAGCTATTGTTGGCGGAGCTATATTAATAGTGGAGTAACTATTCTACTATACTCGGAAGGGAGAGGGGTCTACCTCGTGGCATCTTCCACTACCATAGTTGGGCTTTTACTGATGGCTCTTCTGCTCTTCACTCCAGTAGCTCTAGCTGCCAATATGGTAGTTGAAGTTCCTCAAGTTCTCTTTTACCAGGAGGATCTCTGCGTTATGGTGCTCTACCACGGCAGCGACTCCATCTATCTAGTGTCATCGCAGCATGAAGGGCTAACTCTGAGAACCTCCGAGTACGCAGACGCCGTCAACTTCTCAGGGCAGCTGCTGATAGCTCCTTCGGAGTTCAAGGAAGCCCAGTATAAGGCGGCGCTCGCCTTCTTCTCCTCTAAGCCATTTACGGTGAAGGTGTTCCTAGCCGATAGGAGCTTAAAGCCTCTCTCTAAGATAGGTGTCTACAAGTGCCCGGGCAATGTTACCATACAGTTCGTCATTCCCATAGCGGTTAGGGGGAGGGTTGCCTCCAATACTGTAGAGGAGTTTCTTCCAGGCTTCACCATCCCCTACCTACCTGCATGGGAGCTGGCAATATACGCAGCGGTGTTCCCATTGTTCACAGTAGCAGCTTTCCTAGACCTTGGGGATATGAAGCGAAGCGAGAAGAGGAAGCGCTGGACAAAGCTTGACAGCTTCGCTCTTGTTGTGAGATATCTCTTCTACGCCTGCTTCTTCTCCTTCCTCCTAATCTTGCTTGCAAGCTTCTGCTTCCTTGTCTACGGCGTAGCCACTAGAACTGGAGCGGGCTTCTCTCTCACAGACTTGATAATCTCTTTCAGCTTGTTTGCAGGCTTCGCCACAATATACTTGATTGCTAAGTGGAGGGGTTGGTATGACCTCATTGATGAGGAGTGAGAGAGAGCCTCCGGAGCTGGTGGAGGAGGGAAAGGACTACTGGTGGCTGAAGAAGCCTCTCCTCCGCAAGCTGCTGGGGCTCCCCCTCTACATGGTTAATAGAGAGTATAGGAAATGGAGAAACGCGCGGCTGACCCCTAGGAAGCTAAGGAAGAGGCTCCGTGAACTGGAGAAGCGCTTCCCCAAGAAGAGAGAAGATCTCGTGGGAAGGGATAAAGAGTATCAGTTGATCATGACCGCGATAGCCTACCATGTGATCCGAGACCCCACGGTGAGGAAGATCTTCCAAGGAGCACCGCCCCCTAAGTTCTTCATCTTGAAGGGCTCCACGGGCACTGGGAAATCCCTTCTCGCCGAGGTATGCCTCAGAGACGCTGTAGCCTACGGCATTGAGCGGGGCGTCAATGTCCAACCCCTAATAGTGCATAGCGAGGATATCTTTCATCCACTCTACGGGCAATCGGTGCGTAACCTCTCAGCCATCTTTAGGAAGGCTAAAGACATCCCCAGCGTCATCTTCTTCGACGAGTTTCAGAGCCTAGGCCTCTACGTCACCAAGCCTATCCACGGCGCAGATAGAGAGGACATGCGCGTGCAAGACGCTTTCGTGGAGCACCTCAACCGCATCCTAGACACTGACGAGAGAACAGTGGTGCTGGCTGCCACAAACAAGTTCGAGAGCATCAGAGAGGATATCCGCAGGAGAGCGCACATCATTGATTTAGACCAGAATATCTCTCGAGAGATGCTACTGGCAGTGTTAAGGTCTGAACTCAAGAAGTATGGCTGGACAAACCTCGATCCAGAGAAGGTCATGAACATCTTAGAGAAATCAGTGGTTGCGTACCGCCAGACACAGCTCACACCATTCGACATCATAGATGCATGTAGCAAGGTGAGGAGCCGGAAGATCGAGCCGTTGAGGGAGAAGCTGTTCAGAAGGCTGACCCGCTCCTCCGACATGAACTACACCGTCACCTACGATGACTTCCGCCTAGTGGCTAGAGAGCTGAGGGGCTACATGGAGCAGGAGAAGAGCAGCGAAGTTCTCAGCTCAGTGCTGAAGATCAAGCCAGCGGTCAGCTACAGAGATGTTGGCGGTCTCTTCGGAATCAAGGAGAAGCTCTTCAAGATCATCTCCCTAAGCTTGAAGCCAGAGCTCGCAAGCAAGCTGAACTGGGTGCCGCCCAAGGGCTTCCTCCTCTACGGAGAGCCCGGCTGCGGGAAGACCTACCTATCCAAGGCTATAGCCAAGGAGAACGACGCCACCTTCTTCTACGTGCCAGCCGCCCAACTCCTAATGAACGCCAAGTGGGTGGGCGAGCCCGAGAAGAACGTAAAGGATCTCTTCCAGCTGGCGAGGCGGTACTCTCCAAGCATCATCTTCTTCGACGAATTTGACGTCATAGCCTCCAAGAGGAAGGGCGACCCAGTCAGCGATAGGCTAACCGCGCAGATCCTCACAGAGCTTGACGGCTTACAGCCATTAGAGAACGTGATAGTGATAGCAGCCACCAATAGGCTGGAGATGATCGATGAAGCAATAATCAACAGATTTGAACCCTACGTCATCGAGATACCATTGCCTAGAAACGACAACGAGCGATTAGACATCATTAGGGTGCACCTCCGCCAGTACATCTCCCACCTTGACGATGAAGCCACCTCCGAAAAGGTGCTAAGCATCATCAAGAGGTTTAGAGCGGTCTCCCCGAGAGTGGTGGCAGAGATCATAAGGGAAGCCAATAGACTTCGCTCACAAGAGGTGGCTGCAGCCTTAGAGCTGACAAAAGCCATGAAGACCGGTGATGAAGTGAAGATCCGGGAGGTCAAGGAGATGTATCGCGACGACCTTGAAAGATTGAAGGAGCTGATAGGCGATCTGAGCTTGGAAGCCTTGGAGAGAGTAAAGCCGGAGACCTACAAGATTAAACTGTACCACTTCGAGAAGGCTGCCTTCCAGCTAGAGCAAGAAGCCGATAGAGAGATGATGGATGCTCAGGAAAGCTTGATTACAGCTTCTCCAGGACCAGGCGTTGTAGTTGGCTTAGCTACAGATGCTCAAGGTAGGCGAGGTATCCCCCTAATAGTTGAGTGTGCGGTAACTCCTAACGGCTCGGGGAAGGTCACCGTCACTGGAGCTGCCAAAGCAGTTATGGTCGGCTACGCCACGCCGGTGGAGGATACAAGCGTCCTCGAGAGTGCCATGAACGTGGTCGAGTACGTGAAGAACTACATTAGGCAAAGGATTGGCGTAGAGATCTCCGGATATGACTTCAAGTTCCAGGTAATCAGCCCACTAGAAGGAGTTGCTGGCATGGGTGTGAGCGGTCCAAGTCTCGGAGTAGCCTTCAGCGTGGCAGCAATTTCAGAGCTCAGCGGAATCCCCGCCAAAACCTACGTGGTGATGACTGGGAAGGGCGACATCAAGGGCAATGTGGGTCCAGTCGGAGGATTGGGATGGAGAGGCGCTGGCAAAATTCTAGCGGCTGTTCAGACCAAGAGGGTCAAAGTGAAGAAGTTTATCATGCCGAGGTGGAACTACGACCGCTCACCCGACGAAGTCAAAATCTTGAAGGAGTCCGGAATAGAGGTCATACCCGTTGAGAAGCAACTTCAAGCATGGGTGCAAGCTCTCGAAGCATCGGAAGAGGAAATTCTGGAAAAGCTTCGTGAACGCTTGCTTGAGGAGCAGCTCATAGAAGTCTCCCGCTCAGCAGCGCCTCGATCTCCCGCCTAAACTCCCTCAACTTTCCTCTTTCAGCTATCAGCAGTACAGCCCCCGACTTCTCCGCCATCTGCTCGAGCTCCTCCCTTCTCTTTCGTGTAGGCGCACGAAAGGAGCGGCACTCCACCAGTATCGGAGGCACCCCTTTCTTCAAGGCTATGAGGTCTACGGGCTTGGAGGCAGCGCAGCGGAACACCGTAAACCCCATGGACTTCAGCAAATCCCTTACCTTGTACTCAAATACCCTTCCCTTGTGATATTTCCTCAACCGACATCCCCAGAAGCTATTAACCACTTAAAAGGCTTTTCTTCAAGCTTTATAATAACTTTATTTAGGTACCTATCAACAATCTAGTATTGGCTCTCCCTGAAACTGGCTGGTGGGCCGCATTGAATAAGGGCAGGTTTACTCCCCCGAGATCTCCTAGACATGCGATACGCCGAGGGAAAGGACTTCGTAGGCTTTGAGGTTACTTCTCGATTAAAACTCCCTGAATTCAGCTCTACAGCGGTACTTGTCCGCATCTTTAACGAGGAGAACATCAGGCTCACCGCCATGAGCCGCCACACATGGGAAGACGAGATCGTAGACTTTGTCATAGTGGATCTCGCCGGAACAGGGAAGACTCCGGAGTACTTTGTGCAGAAGATTCAAGAGAGGTTTGGAGGCCACTTAATAGATGTTAGATGGGCTGAAGCACCAGCCGAGGGTTTCATCTATGACATGTTTGCCTTCCCACTGATAGCTAGGCTAGGTGTAGACGACGTCCCCGTGGTGATCTTCCCTGTCACCAGCTTGAGGAGCCTCATAGAGGGGATGATCAAGGAGTATGGAGATCAAAGCTTCTTCATCCTCTGGGAGCTAGGCTTTAACATAGGCTCCTCCTACGCAGAGCACTGGATTTCAGCTATGAAGGGCAAGTCCATGAGAAACAAGCTCGAAGCAGCTGTCAGAACTGTACAGGCTCTAGGCTGGTGCGTGGTGGACAGCTATGATGCTGACTTCGAAAATGACATCTACATCTTTCGGGTCACTCATTGCTTGGAGTGTGAAGCCGCCAAACACACCACAGAGCAAGGGTGCAGCCTCCTCAGCGGCATCTTCACAGGCATAGTGAGCAAGCTGAGAAACCAAGCCTACAAGGCAACCGAGATCTGCTGTACAAGGAAAGGAGATGAATTCTGCATTTTCAAGGTAGAGAGAAGCCCGTAGGGCGCCGTCAAAGTCAGCCTATATTACCTCACACCTCTTAAC
>JAGHCH010000002.1 GCA_021160575.1 Thermoproteota archaeon
GCCATCTTCAAGCTCGATGAGTGCGATAACATACGGTGTCGCGTATTCAAATCCACGAGGAGGTTTTCTAACAACTGAGAAGGAGAGCACCCTTCCTCTCCGCGGTAAGGTGTACTGTTCTAGAGAGGGGGAACCACACTTTGGGCAGGTCCTTCTAGGAGGAAAGAACACTCGCCCACAGTTCCTACATTTAACCCCTTCTAACCGGTAGTAGAGGGGGATATTCCTCCAATACCTTGGGACACTCATTATTTCACCCTCCTATAAATGGCGACCACGCTTATCGAGCCTACGCCTCCAACATTTTGCGTCAACCCTATCTCCGCTGGAGAAGCTTTGACTCCAGGGAAGCGCTCAATGAGTTGCTGATGAATCTCCGCTGCTTGATAGACCCCGGTGGCTCCAACAGGGTGCCCTCGAGCTTTAAGGCCTCCACTAAGGTTTATCTGCCATGTCCCCCCGGGGCTTAAGACCCCCTCTTCTAGGGCGGTAGGGCTTCCGCCGGGAGGCAGCAAGCCAAGGGACTCCAATGAGAGGAAGCCGGTAATGGTGAAGGTATCATGCACTTCCAGCACTTGAGCATCTTTCACGGATATGCCAGCCATTTTACAGGCGTTTCGCGAGGCTTCGAAGGTGGATCGCATGAAGAGCGGGTCTTCCCTCGAAGCTACATCGATAGTGTCTGTTGCGCACCAGATCCCCGCAAGCTCTACAATGCTGTCACTGTGCTTGAATGCCTCGTCAAGAGGTGCTAGAACCACTACAGCGGCACCATCACCTATGGGGGCGCAGTCATAGAGGGTTATCGGATCAGCTATGGGTTCGGATCTCAAGATGTTTTCAACGCTTATTTCAAAGGGGAGTTGGGCATAGGGGTTCTTAGACGCGTTCCTATGCATGAGTGAGGAGAACTGGGCGAAGGGATGCCTATCAACGTTAAAGCGCTCCATGTACATCCTCATGAGCAAGGCGTTCAAGCTGACGAAACTGGCGCCGTAGTAGATCTCTGTTTCAGCATCAGCGGCTTTAGCAAGTGCCAAGGTTATGTCGCTGCTGACTCCTTCAGTTAGCTTCTCTACCCCGCCTACAAGCACGTAGTCGTGTATTCCAGAGGCAACTGCTAGATACCCTGCTAGAAGGGCAGATGCTCCAGATGCACAGGCATTTTCAACTCTGAAGGCGGGGATGGAGGAAAATCCGGAGTAGTCAGCGACCAAGGGCGCGATATTATTTTGCCACGATAAATCGACGCCACACATGTTCCCAATAATCACCGCATCGATTTTTGGCAGTTCGCATTCCTTTGTGGCATCTTCTAGAGCTCGTGAGAAGAGTTCTTTAAGAGAGAGACCCCAGTGCCTATCAACCTTGCACATTCCAGAAGCAATGATTGCGACCTTCCTCAACGTGTCTCACCTTCTGAGAAGTAGCTTACCTCTGAACTTAGCGTAAAGCGCGTAATCCAAGTACTGCTTGGCGTTGATATAGTCGCGGACCTTAGGAGCAGCACCTTGCTTCTCCCGTATGAGATCCGTAGTGACGAAGCTAAAGGCATCACTGCCAGCTCCGGAGCCAAAGGACACCAAGAGAATACGTTCACCTGGGTTAGCTTGATCGAGAACAGCGGAAAGTCCAGTTAGAGACGACCCAGAGTAAAGGTTGCCAATATAGGGAACTAGAAGTCCGGGAAGTACCTGCTCCTTTCGAAAGCCGAGAAGCTTAGCTGCCCTTAAAGGGAACTTCCCATTGGGTTGATGGAAGACCACGTAGGCGAAATCCCCAGGAGATAGGCCTAGCTCCTCCATGAGCATCTTTGCTGCAGATACCGTGTGCTTGAAGTATGCTGGCTCACCGGTGAACCCTTCTGCATGACAAGGATATCTACATTCATTCCTCCTCCAGAAGTCAGGGGTGTCAGAGACGTAGGAGACCGAACCTTCAAGCACTGCTGCGCTCTCTTCGCTAGGACCTACAATCACCGCTGTTCCTCCGGATCCAGTTGTGTACTCTAATGGGTCAGAGGGGGCACCTTGAGCGGTATCGGCTCCTATCGCCATGGCATAGGAGACCATCCCAGAGCCCACTAGCCCTATGCAGCACTGTAGAGCCTCTGTGCCAGCTTTACATGCAAATTCAAAGTCGGCAGCCAGTGTGAGGGGCGTTATACTTAGGGCTTCAGCTACGATGGTGCTGGTTGGCTTAACAGCGTAGGGCTTAGACTCCGTACCCACAAAAACCGCGCCGATTTTAGAAGGAATAATGCCAGCGCGCTTAATAGCGTTCAATGCTGCCTCGACGGAAATCGTAGTGGTATCTTCGTCTTGCCCCGCAACGGCTTTTTCTTGAACAAGAAAGGACTCTCGATAGTGCTCAGCACTGACTCCCCACATTTTAGCAATTTCCTCTACCTTTATGCGGTAGCGAGGAATGTAGCTGCCCCAGCCGACTATGCCTACTTCTCTGGAGGGCTTCATAGAGGTGCACCCTTTTTCTAGAGAGGGCTATATAGGGGAAGATGGATCTTCTTTATTCTTTTCGTTTTTTGTCTAAAGCATTTACGTCAATCAACGTCTATAGCTCAGCAAGGGACTTCAACAACTGCTCCTCGCTCCTAGCACGCGAGATGATCAACGGGATCTTCTCTCTAATAGCAAGCTCTTTTGCCAAGAAGTCGAGGTGAGTTACGCCATGCAACACCACTGCTGCTGGCTTCAATGGATGAACACGCACTGCGACCATTGGAGACCTACCCGTGCGGGTCTTTACAAAGATTAAAGCCCGTTCAGTGGTGCTTCCAAATACTTGAAGGAAGTCGGCTCCAGACATTGTTAGAATAGCCTTTAAGCTCTCGATTACAGTGTATCCCAGAACTCTTCGACCTAGGAACTCTTGTCCTACTACTACCTCGCCTTGTACAGCTTCACTGAGCTTCAACACTGTTATTGGAGTGGAGAATTCCCGGATTCCGAGAATTGCTCCGGAGGGAATTCTGATGAGAGAGGAGAACTGCTTCACGACTTGGCTCCCCTTCCTTTCATCAATTTCAAGGAGGGCTTCCACGAACTTCCGGATGAAGCCAGCGCCAGGTGATCTGCGCCTTCCTCCTTCATAGTCGCTGATAACTGAAGGCGAGATCTTAAGTAACTCAGCTACCTCAAGCTGTGTCGCTCCGAAAAGTTCCCTCCACTTCCGCATAACTTCGCCGGGGTTCTCAGAGAGAATTATTTCTCCAGCGATGTTCTTCATGAGGGTATCTCTAACAGCTTCCTCCACCAGTAGTGCCTCCTTGAAAATGCTCTAACGTAAAGAATAAGAGCGGAGCTTTAAAACCCTTGAATGTAAAGGGGGCCGTAGGCTAGCTTGGTCTAGACTGCGAGGCTCGGGCCCTCGTGACCCCGGTTCAAATCCGGGCGGCCCCACCACAAATCGAGTTAAGGCAAGGCTTTTTAGTACTATATTCATGCTTACATGGTGATGTTCGGAGGATGCTTGCATGGCTGAGCACATGCCCCCAAGGTACTCTCCCAAAGACATAGAAGAGAAGTGGCAACGCTTCTGGGAAGAACAAGGAGTATATAGGTTTGATAGAGAAGACTGCAGCAAGCCCACTTACTCAATAAACACCCCTCCACCTTATCCAAGCGGGGATTTCCATGTGGGAAACGCTCTCAACCACACGTACATCGACTTCGTTGCTAGATACAAGAGAATGCGCGGCTATAATGTCCTCTTACCGCAGGGATGGGACTGCCATGGATTGCCCACAGAAGTACGCGTTGAGCGGACGGTGGGCAAGAAGAAGAGCGAGTTTCAGTTATGGGAATTTTATGACCTCTGCGCTCAGTTTACTGAGAAATGGATTGAATCCATGAAAAAAGCCATCAAATCGCTAGGGTGCAGTATTGATTGGACCACCGAGTACAAGACCATGAACCCTGACTACTGGAAGAGAACCCAGCTAAGCTTTGTCCTTCTTTACGAGAAGGGATTGGCATATCGAAGAGAACATCCAGTTCACTGGTGCCCTCGCTGCGAAACAGCGCTGGCGGAGGCGGAGGTGGAGTATCGGGAGATCGCGAGAAAGCTGTACTACTTCATCTTTGAAGGAGAGAAGGGTCCAATAGAGGTCGCCTCAACTAGGCCAGAACTTCTTGGAGCATGTGTGGCATTGCTGGTTCATCCAGACGATGATCGCTACAGAGATCTTGTCGGAGGAAAGGCGAAGGTCCCCATCTATGGGAGGAAAATACCTATCCTCGCCGACCCAGAAGTTGACCCATCCTTCGGCACCGGTGTAGTGATGGTGTGCACATATGGCGATAAAACCGATGTAAAGTGGCAGCGGAAGTACAAGTTACCACTTGTAAAGCTCATCGATGAAAAGGGAAGGCTCACACTTAATGCAGGACCTTTAGCGGGGTTGCTTGTAGAGCAAGCCCGTGAGAAAATTGTGACACTTCTCAATGAGAAGGGGTTCCTCCGCAAGGTGGAGGATATCACAAGCTCAATAGGCACTTGCTGGAGATGTCACACTCCTGTTGAGATCATCGTGAAGGAGCAGTGGTTCCTAAAAACCAAGGAGTTTGCAGAGCAGGTTCTGCGTGCTGCCGATGAAATTCTGTGGATTCCACAACACGCCAAGAAGAGGCTGGAGGACTGGGTTAGAAGCCTTGACTGGGACTGGCCTATCTCTAGACAAAGGGTGTTTGCCACCCCTATCCCGGTCTGGTACTGTGAAAGAGGGCATATCATAGTTGCTAAGCCAGATTGGCTCCCCATAGATCCTAGGAGGGATAAGCCCCCAATCGAGAAGTGCCCAGAGTGTGGAGGAGCGCTGCGTCCAGAGACCGATGTAATGGACACTTGGATGGATTCAAGCATAAGTGCTGCAGTTCACGCGGGGTGGCCTGATTCCTTTGACGAGCGGCTTCTCCCGGCAGATTTGCAGCCCAATGGATACGACATCATCAGGACTTGGGACTACTACCTGGTGGTTAGAGGACTAATGCTATTTGGCAAGCCTCAGTTTAAGTCTGCGCTGATTAACGGCATGGTCTTGGGAGCCGACGGTAGGATGATGCACAAGAGCTATGGCAACTATGTCAGCCTCTCCGAGGTGATAGAGAAGTACGGGGCAGATGCCTTCAGGCTCTGGGTCGCTATGGCGGCATCCACAGGAAGCGATGTGAGGTTCCGGTGGGAGGGACTTGAATATGCTAGGAGGTTTCTGGTGAAGCTTTGGAATGCTGCAAGGTTTACTCAGATGGTTACAGCAGATTATCAGCAGCCTCAAGAAGTTAGCTTGAGGCTTCCAGATAGGTGGATTCTAGGACTGTTGGATCAAGTGATTGATAGGGTTACAGAAGCTATGGAGCGCTGCGAGTTCATTATGGCAGCTACAGCTCTAACGGAGTTTACATGGCATAAGCTTTGCGATCACTATCTAGAGGCTATAAAGCATCGACTATCTACGAGCGATGGCGAAGACAAAGCAGCGGTACAGAGCGTTCTGCGAACCGTATTCTTGAAGCTACTCCAGATGTTCTCAGTGTTTACTCCTCACATCTGCGAAGAGCTATATGCGAGGCTGTTTAATGGAAAGCCTTGGAGGAGTATTACCATCTCTCCATGGCCTAGTGCAGAGCATCGATACGATAAAGACGTGAAGAGGGGAGAGGTTCTAATGGAGACTATCGCCTCTATTAGAAGGACGAAGCACGACCTTAAGTTGCCCCTCAACGCGCCGCTATCTAAGGTGAAAATCTACGCGGGGGAGTATTGTGACGCCCTTAAGGAAGGGGAGAGCGATATAAAGGGAACCCTCAAGATCGCTAAACTCACCATAGCGGGAGAGGGAAGAGGCAAATACGTGGTGGAGGAGTACCCGCAGATCAGCTACGACCTAGAAGCGTAGCACAAGCTCAGCTGAGAAGCCCCTCTTTCTCCAGAATACCTCTGCCCGCTAAAACGCCCGTAGCCGCCGCTGTGACCAGTCCCCTTGAGAGGCCTGCTCCATCCCCAGCTGCGAAGATGTTTGAGACAGGAGTTTCGAGGTTTTCGGAGACCTCTACGCGGTTGGCTGAAAACTTCACTTCAGGGGCATAGAGTAGCGTAGATGGACTAGCTACTCCAGGTATTATTTCATCAAGCTTTTCAAGTCCCTCGAGGATATCAGTCACTATTCTATGAGGCATCGCCATGGCAATATCTCCAGGAGTTGCCGATCTCAGCGTTGGCTTCACCAAGCTCTTTGCTATACGAGACCACGTGGATCTTCTTCCCATGCGCAGATCTCCTAGGCGCTGCAGCAGAGGTTGCCCTCCTCCAAGGGTAGTCGCTTGAACCGCAACCGATCTGCCGTAGGCAGTGGTATCCTCAAGAGGCTCTGTTAGCTCTATTCTAACAAGCAAAGCGAAGTTCGTGTTGGAGGACTGCTTATTGCCCAGGGAGTGCCCATTCACCCCGACTATGTCGTCATAGACCTCCTTAACTACAAACCCCCTATGGTTGACGCAGAAGGTTCTCACAAAGTCATCGTAAGTATCGGTGTATATGTGGAACTTGGGATCTCTGCAAACTCTGATCACGTGCTCCATCACTGAAGCGGGAACTTCTACTCGAACCCCTATGTCGATTGGCTCGGGATACGAGGGGATGTTGAGCCTCCGTGATAACTCTTTCATCCACTTAGCTCCAATACGCCCAGGAGCGAGGACTACGTACTTAACGGTTAGTGTTTCTCCACTGTGGAGAAGCAGCTCGTGGCGATCTTTCCTAGGCTTGACATCATCTACATGGGTTTCAAGAAGGAAGGAAACGCCCATGTGCTCAAGGCTTTCCTTGAAAGCTTGAATCACCTTGGGAGCGAGATCACTGCCCAAGTGCCTTTGGGGAATAGGAATGAACTTGATGCCCACAGCGGCAGCTTTGCGCTCAAGCTCGGAAGAGGCCTCTAAGTCTATTCCATGCAGTTGAGAAGGAGCACCATACTTCAAGAATAATGAATCCACATATGAAACGAGATTCCATGCTTCCTCTTCATTCCTAGTCAGGGAAACTAGATCGCCTCCCACATCTGGTCTCAAGTTTAGGAGCCCGCTTGAAAGAGCCCCTGCTCCACCAACGCCGCTCATAACATGGCAAATTGGGCAGCGTTGACAGAGGGAGTATTCCTCTTGGACTGGGCATTTCCTCGAGTGGACGTCCAATCCCTGATCAATCACCACTACTTTGAGCTTGCCTTTAGACCTCGAAGCTATCTCATGAGCAGCGAAAAGCCCAGCTGGACCAGCCCCCACCACTGCAACATCAAAGTTAAGCATGCACAAGCACCAGTAGAGCCGGAAGGAGCCAGATATTTAAGCATTAACCCCCTCATAGGGGCTGGAGATGTCTTCCCCAGTGAAGAGCAATGAAACAGCTCTTCGAGAGATATTGAGCAAGCTATCGCGAGAGGATTCAGTGAAGATTCTTAGGAGGATATTTGGGGATAGAGGGGTAAGGGCTGCACAAAAGGCATTCTCGAAGGGTGTTAAGAAGCTACGTTTCAAGCCAAGTAACTTAGAAATATGGCTTGTAAGGGGAAGGGGACGAAAGGAACACGTCGTACTTCCCGGAGTCTTTTGCGACTGTAAGGACTTTTACCTCAATGTGGTTGTGAGGAGAAAGATTGCCGCGTGCCACCACTTGTTGGCACAAATCTTAGCGGAGAGATTTAGCACTTACGAGGAGGAAGAGGAGAGAGATTTTAAATTACTCAAGATTCTTTCAGAGGAGGAGGTGCTGCGATGATGAGCGTTCAGATCCTCCAAGCGCTTTCAATCATAATTCTCATAGCGATAATAGTGTTCTGCTACTATGAGCGTAGGCGCTGATTTGGAGAGCTGGCCATGATTGAGTTTGCAGAGATCTTGAAGAGAATTCGCAAAGAGATAGGCCTCAGTGAAGCTGAGTTCAGAGAACTTGTAGAGGCAAAGATGCGGAGCCTTGGATACTTAGTGGATGAAGAAGCAGCAGCGCTGCTCGTAGCGAAAGAGCTGGGAATGAAAATCTCTACAGAAGATGGAGAGCGAAGATGGCAGCTAAGAATTGAAGATTTGGTTCCAGGACTAACGAATCTGAATCTTGAAGGCTATGTGGTGGAGGTGGAAAGGGAAAGAGGCCCTCCAGTCAAGTTTAGGATTGGAGATGGCACTGGAACCTGCCTCGTTCTTGTCTGGAAAAATGAGGTTTCAGCTCTGCGCGTAGGTGTGAAGGTGAGGATCCAGTCAGCGTACACCAAGCAGGGAAGGGAGGAAGTGGAGGTACATGTGGGCGATAGAGGAAAGGCTGGAGTAGTAGCAGAGCCGTGCAGAGCAGTTCATGAAATTCAGCTTGGGAAAGTGTTGAGGGTATTTGGGAAGATCACCTTTCAGAGGGAGGGAGGAGAAGGGGCTGTGAGTAGCTGCCTCATCGATGCACATGGAAAACTCGTAAGGCTGGTGGCATGGAATGGAAGGGCAGACGAGGTCGCAAGGCTAAAGGAGGGAGATCTACTAGTAGTGATAAATGGGAGGACGAGGAGGGGGTTAAAAGGAGTTGAAGTACACGTAGACGATGAGGCATACCTCGAAGTTTTGGGGCGCACCCAACTCAAGGGCATTACGAGGAAGAAACTTTCAGAGCTAAAACCGGGAGATGAGCGGCTCTCCTTGGAGGGAGTGGTCGAGACCATATACCCACTACGTCACACTAGAAGTGGGAAACCACTCCTAAAGCTCATCATCAGTGATGGAGAAACCGCGCTGCCGCTTTTTGTGTGGGGAGAAGCGGCAGAAAAGATAGAAGCATCTCAAGAAATCCGTCTTGGAACTAGGATAAAGGTATCAGACTGCTACGTTAGAGTTGGAAGCAGCGGAATGGAAGTGCATCTATCAAGGTGGGGAAGAATCGAGGTTTTAAACCGTTAATTAGGTTGAGGCAAAGAATATCACTAGGTAGAAGCTCACAAGCCTTCAAGGTTAAATGCAACCGCTCAAGTTGAAGATGTGGAGGCTCACTGGATGGGTGGAAGAAAGCGTAAGAAGGTAGTTAAGAGGGTGCCCAAGCGGCTGCCAACAGTATTTTCATGTCCGGAGTGCGGAGGGAAAGCAGTTAGAATAGACATAGACCGAGAAGCTGGAACAGCGAGAGTGAAATGTGGAAGATGTAAGCTTGAGGCGCTAATTCCCATCAGCAGTATCGAAAGCGCAGTGGACGCGTATGGAAAGTTCATAGATGACTACTATGGAGGAGGAAAGTTCATTGTCCAAAGGAAAGCGGCCCAGACGAGTTGAAAGATATCTCCAAAGGGAGCTCCAGAGAAAGGGAGCTCTGCACATGGCACTTATAGACCCAGATAAGTGCACACCTAGCAAAGCGGCGGAAATAGCGCAGGTAGCAAAGTGTGCCGGAAGTGCTGCTATAATGATTGGGGGATCTACCGGCATCACTCAAGAAGAGCTAGATGCGGTCGTGAAAGCCATTAAGAAGAGCTGCAGACTCCCCGTAATTTTGTTTCCAGGGAGCCTCCAAGGGCTCAGCAGATACGCAGATGCCGTCTGGTTTCTCTCAGTACTGAACTCCACAGACCCATACTACATAACAGAAGCCCAAGCTCTTGGAGCAATCCTCGTTAAGAAGTATGGGCTGGAGGCGCTGCCACTAGGATATATCATAGTTGGAGAGGGAGGAGCAGCAGGATACTTCAGTAGAGCAGCAGCTGTGCCTTTAGATCACCCCGAGATAGCGGCGCTCTATGCTCTAGCTGCTCAGTACATGGGCATGCGATTTGTCTACCTTGAGCGAGGATCGGGGGCACTTTCACCCGTTCCGCCGGAAATGGTTGGCGTAGTTAGAAGAACTATTGATGTCCCCCTCATCGTGGGAGGAGGAATTAGAACTGGCCGTGACGCATTTGCAGTTGTGACGAGCGGAGCAGACATAGTGGTCACAGGCACGGTTATCGAGGAGAGCTCAGAGGCATGTGAGGAAAAGCTGAGGGAAATTGTAGCTGGGATAGAGCAAGCAGCGGAAGGCAGAAGGCATGGAAAGTGAGAGTTTAGGCAACACTCTAAGGAGGGAACTTGCCAGAAAGGGCGTGCATTGCCTCGGCTTATCTATACCGTTAGCCCACATCTTGATTGGAAAAGTAGAGGCACTCGTCATTTGTATGGCTCTGTTATCATCGTCGATTCTATTTGAGTGGATCCGCGTTAGAGAGTACCCATTGTTCCCATTCAAGAGAGTTGAAGCCTATATTGCGAGACCCCGTGAAAGAGCAGCCATAGGAGCACACGTCTATTTCTGCGCCAGCGCCATAGCCACCATAGTGCTGTTTCCAGAGAAAATAGCAGTAGCAGCTTTGACCTCTATGATCTTAGGTGACGCTGCAGCAGCAATAGCCGGGGTTTCCCTAGGAAGACACAAATCCCCTCTATGTGAAGGAAAAAGTGTGGAGGGAGCACTGGCTGGGGCCTTAGTGGCAGGCGTCACTGTCTACATGCTCATGAACCCTTCCTACGCGGTAGGAACCTTTATCCTCTTTCTGCTGCTAGATCTAGTAGAGCTTGGCGTCGACGATAACATAGTGTTCCCTGTGGCAATAGCCTTACAGCTATGGGTGTTTAACCTTGCCCTCGGAGGGTGAAAATCGCGAATACTTTCAAGCGCTGAAGAAGGAAGTAGCACGGCTCTATTGGATCGCTGAGGAAGCCCGAAAGAAGGGATTAGATCCCTCCAATAAGCCTGAGATCTACCAAGCGATAGACTTGGCTGCGCGTGTTGAAGGATTAATGGAGCTTCCTGGCGTGGCGGATAGGATTCGCGAGCTAAGCAAGACGGTGCCTAGGGAGATTGTTGCCTTCAAGATAGCTGAAGAAATACTTTATGGCAAGTTTGGAAGATTTGATGATGAACGCGCAGCCGAGCTTGCGGTTAGAACGGCCCTTGCCATATTAACAGAGGGCATTACAGCGGCCTCGCTTCAGGGAATTGATGCCGTGAAGTTCAAAAAGAACCCAGATGGCACCACCTACTTGGCGGTGTACTTTGCAGGCCCTATTCGCTCAGCTGGCGGAACGGAACAGGCACTTACAGTCTTAATAGCAGACTTCGTGCGTAGGGTACTGCACCTAGACGTCTATAAGCCCACCACCCGAGAGATCAACAGGTTCATCGAAGAACTCCGCCTCTACGAAAGAAGAGTAGCGCGCTTCCAATATCATGTAAGCGACCAAGACCTACGCAGAGCGCTGGAAAGATTGCCCGTAGAGGTGACCGGCCCTCCTACAGATCAAGTGGAAGTCTCCGTGTATAGAGACCTCGAGAGAATAGAGACAAACATGGTGAGGGGAGGGGCCCTCAGGGTAGTGAACGACGGCATTGTGGGCAAGGCAACGAAGTTGAAGAAGTTTGTGGATAACTTGAATCTTGTTGGGTGGGAGTGGCTTGAAGAGCTCTCCTCAGCCAAGAAAGTGGAGGCAAACAACAATGCTGGACCAGCTACTGTAGCCCCGAAGGATGACTACTTAGTGGATGTAGTTGGAGGAAGACCGATCTTCGCTCACCCATCATCAGTAGGAGGGTTCAGACTAAGATATGGAAGAGCCCGAAACACTGGGCTTGCCGCTCTTGGAGTGCACCCAGCCACCATGGTGATACTAAGAGGTTTCATAGCGGTGGGCACCCAGCTAAGAATCGAGAGACCTGGCAAAAGCGCTACTATCACTCCAGTTGATGGCATCGAGGGACCCATTATACGCCTCACCGATGGCAGTGTTGTCCGTGTAGAAAGCATGGAGCAAGCCGAGAAGGTGGCTACCAGGGTTGAAAAGATCCTGTACTTAGGAGATATAGTTGTTGGTTTTGGAGAATTCTTAGAGAACAACCACCCGCTCATGCCAGCAGGGTACTGCGAGGAATGGTGGGCGGAAGAGCTTCGAAACGCCCTTCTGAAAACACCCTTCCATCAGCGTGCAAAGCTTCTCACGGAAATAGGACTCACTCTCGACCATGTGATGAACTGGATACATCAGCCACAGAGGTACAGACCCTCAGTTGAAGAAGCCTTCAAGATCTCGGAGAAATTAGGCATCCCGCTTCACCCAAGGTACACGTATTTCTGGGATCTCCTCTCTGTCGAGGAAGTAAGGTTTTTGCGAGAGTGGCTCTCAAGGCGGCGGACATCTCTGAGCAGTGATCAACACATCGAAATTGAATATAGCGATAGGATAAAGGAGCTTTTAGAAAAAGCAGGAATTCCGCATAAAGTGGCTAAGGACAGCGGGCACATAGTGCTGGATGGAGAGGAAGCCCACGCGGTTTGGCACACTTTGAAGATTGATAGTCCTCAAGAAGGAGGGTTCAAGGAGACAAGCGATCCAGTGGAGTACCTCTCAGCTGTGGCAGGCATCCCCCTAAGGAGGAAAGGAGGCACCTTCATAGGGGCGAGAATGGGGCGTCCGGAGAAAGCTAAGCCTAGGTTAATGAAGCCGCCAGTCCACGTCTTATACCCAGTTGGATTGGCTGGAGGAGCTACTAGAGACGTCGTGAAAGCCGCTGAGAAGGAAATCGTCGGCGTTGAAATGGTGAACTGGTGGTGTGACAACTGTAAAACCTTTGTGACCACTAGAAAATGCCCATTCTGCGGACGGGAAGTAAGGGTGAGGTATCTATGTAAAAGATGTGGAATACATATTGACCAAGAAATTTGCCCTCAGTGCAAGAGGAGAGCAGTGGGCTTCGGCAAAAAGATGCTGAACTTAAAGGAGGAACTCACAAGAGCATTGAATAGGTTGGGCATGCACAGCATACGGGCTGTGAAGGGAGTTAAAGGGCTTGCCAGTGAGCTGAAGATCCCTGAGCTGCTGGAGAAGGGCATTTTAAGGGCTAAGTATGAGCTGTACGTCTACAAGGATGGCACTTGCAGATTCGATGTGACAAACGCCCCGCTCACTCACTTCAAGCCAAGAGAAATAGGAGTTAGCGTGGAGGAGCTGCGCAAGCTGGGCTACCATGAAGATGTGGAGGGCAACCCTCTAGAAAATGAAGACCAGATAGTCGAGCTGAAGGTGCAGGACATAATAATTCCAGAGAAGTGTGCAAGTTATCTGTTCAGAGTCTCTCGGTATATAGATGAACTCCTTGAGAAGGTGTACGGACTTCCGCCATATTATAACCTCAATGGATCAAGAGATCTCATAGGCCATTTAGTGATAGGTATAGCACCACACACTTCAGCAGGGGTCATCGGCAGGATCATAGGGTTTACAAAGGCCTCCGTCTGCTATGCGCACCCCTACTGGCATGCTGCTAAGAGAAGGAATTGCGATGGTGATGAAGATGCCGTAATGCTGGCACTCGACGCTCTTCTGAACTTCTCGAGAAGCTACCTCCCAGCCAAGAGAGGAGGGATGATGGATGCTCCGCTAGTACTAACGATAACGATAGATCCTCTAGAAGTTGACGATGAAAGCCACAACATAGAGGTGATAAGTAGGTTCCCTTTGGAATTTTATAAGCTTGCAGAGATGAAAGCTGATCCAAAGGAAGCCCGCAAGTATGTTGAGGTGGTTAAAGATAGGCTAGGCGACGAGGTGTTAAAATACAAGAACTTGGTGTACGTTCATGATACCGAGGATATCTCCATGGGGCCTAAGGCTACAGCTTATAGTAAGCTCAAAACCATGCTTGAGAAAGTGCAAGTTCAGTTAAATCTAGCTGAGAAGATCAAGGCGGTGGACGCCGTAGATGTTGCGGAGAGACTGCTTAAACACCATTTCATCCCAGATTTGGCAGGTAACTTAAGAGCCTATTTCACGCAGAGCTTCCGGTGTAAGCGGTGTGGAACTAAGTATAGACGCCCACCTCTATCGGGGAGATGTTTGAAGTGTCGCGGAGAGATCAGCTTAACTGTCTTCGAGGGAACCGTTGACAAGTATTTATCAACTGCCTACGATATCGTGAAGAGATATCAACTGGACAAATACCTAGAGCAGCACGTTAAAATGCTGGATCACGAGATCACAGATACCTTCTCGCAGACAAAGCAGAAGCTAGGACTCGAAGATTTTCTCCAGTTTAGTGATCACAGTTCTCACTAAGTCAATGTCGCGGAGGACTCCGATGATCTCACCTGAAGCGCTCACAACAAATATTTGATCCACATCAAAGCGCTTCATCTTTCGCACACACTCTGCAACTCCCGCATGCTCAGCGATAGTTACTGGGGGTTTCGACATCACCTCATGTACGGGTTTAGACGGGAGCGTTAGAACTCTCTTCGTAATGTAGATGACCGTCGAGGAATCCCAATCCCACTCCTGCCCCTCTGAGCCAGCAGAAAGACTAGATTGAGTTTCCTCTTGCTCAAGTTCGCTTAGAAAGACTATGTCTGACAGAGAGAGAACTCCCACAAATGAGAAATCGCTGTTGAGTACTGCGGAGACCTCAGCCTTTGAAACTTTCATGATGTAAGACAGCACAGTGAGAGGGGTTGACTCCCAAACCAAATAGGGCTTTGCTAAGGGGATGTCATCTATCGTCAACGATGATAACTGAGCTTGCTTGCGGAGAAAGACTCGGTGGATAATGTCACCTATCGTGATAATGCCCACGAGCTGCCCCTTGTCGTCGACGACTGGAAGCCTACGAAATCCCCGCTCCAGCATTATGGAGGCTGCCTTATTAAGTGGAGTCTCTGGCGTTACATTAACCACGTCTCTAGTCATGAGAAGCGCCGTCTGCTCCTCCTCGACGTGCTCAAGTAGATCCTGTCTCGTCACGATGCCCGCCACTTCGCGTGTTCCTCGTTTGACAACTGGAAGCCCCGTAACTTTGTGTTTCCTCATCAGCTCTAGGAGTTCTGAGCGCTTTCCTGGAACCTCGGCAAAGATTACATCCTTAGTCATGACACTGCCGACAAGCACCAGCTACACCTCCGCACATACACAGGGAATGGCCCCGCATTTCGGGCAGCCCTTACCATACTTATCTATGAAAACCTTCTCTAAATCAATTTTAAGCAGATTAGCAAGTGAGAGTAGCCAAGCGAGAACATCGGCGAACTCTTCTCGAAGACCTCCTTCATCACGAGTTCTTACAGCTTTAGAGAGCTCCCCAACCTCTTCCACAAACCAAGCTAGCGTCAATAAAACGCCTCTCCTACTGTCCTTTGCAAAGTAGGTTTTCATGATGATCTCTTGCATCTCCCTTAAGTCCATGATAAAAAGCCCCCAACAGTTTACCGTATTCTGATGTATGCATAGGCATCCGTCAAGGAGGAGAAGCAGTAGTGAACCTTCTGGTATTCAGCTCGAAACTCAGCGATTTCTGCTCTCAATTTTTCGGCCGGAAGCCCATCCATGAGAGCCTTCTTGAAGAGCTCAGCAATGTACTTCATCTCCGACTCCTTCATGCCAAGTCTAGTTACCTCTTGAACCCCTAAGCGTATGCCCCCGGGGCGCATATAGTTTCTTCCCAGCTTGAGATCGTAAGGCAGCAGATTTCTGTTGACTATGATGCCACACTCTTCAAGTCTCTTCTCGATAGCACTACCATCTCCAAATTCAGAGATATCAACCAGTATCGTGTGAGATTCAGTGAAGCCACGCCTCTCATACAGTACTTTAAAACCGCGCTCATAGAGACTTTGAGCTAAGGTCTTGGCGTTGCGGATAATCTGCTCAGCATACTCTCCATAGAAGGCTAAAGCCTCGGCGAGAGCGATGGCAACGCCAGCCACTGCATGAAGATGATGATTGCTCAAAAGTCCCGGGAAGTTTGCTCTTTTGATAGCTTCAGCGTATTTGTTCCATGAGAGGATCATACCATGCTGGGGTCCGGCTAAGGTTTTGTGGGTACTCATAGTAACAGCATCGGCACCTTCTCTCAAAGGATCTTGAAACTTGCCCCCAGCAATTAGGCCAGCCACGTGAGCTGCATCATATACCACGCAGCCATCTACCTCTCGAGCTATCTCACAGATCTCCTTCACTGGATGAGGGAAGAGAAATACACTCGCCCCCAGCATGAATAACTTAGGGGGCTTACCCTGCCTAGCCAGGTCTTGAACAAGCTTTTTGGTGACGTCGATATCTATCTCGTAGTCGTCAATATTGAAGGGATAGGTCACAACTTCCAAGCCTCTAACAGCTCCTGCAGTACCTCCAATCTTGCTCTTGCCGTGGCTAATGTGCCCTCCATGGGGGATGGAGCAAGCCATCATAACATCTCTAGGAGAAGCGAACACGGTGTATGCAGCTAGGTTAGCCACTACCCCGGAGATCGGACGGACGTCGGCGAACTCAGCATTATACACCCTCTTAGCCAGCTCAATAGCCAGCAGCTCCACTTGATCTATATATTTGCAGCCAGCGTAAACTCGCTCTCCAGGCCAGCCTTCTGCATAGCGGTTGCCGAAATCACAGGTCAAAGCCTCTCTAACAGCTGGGCTTGGAACATTTTCACTAGCGATGAGCGGAATGGCTGAAGCGATGAAGCGGTGGTGTTCCTCCATTAATTCAAGGATTTTCTCGTAGAATTGTCTACCCTCCTCAGCCGTTCTCTGATTCATGCCAGAAGAAGCCTCCTCAGAGATGATATGTCAATGGCTTTCACAACTATTAACTGGGTAAAGGGTAAATATGCGTAGCGTTCTCTAATCTTGCTGAGGGAGAACTTCCTTGGTGAAGGCTAGGAGAAAGCGGCGTGAAGAAGGACCCATGCCTATGAGCGGCGCTGGACTAATACGGTTCTTTGAAGAAGACATCAGCGGAATACGTGTGAAGCCAGAACTTGTAGTTGCAATTGCTATAATGTTCATAGTTACGATAATTTTAGCTCATGTGGTAATACATTAGATCAGAGATCCCGCTCTATAACCTCTCCTTCTGAGTACCGCTGCCAAGTACTTGCTGTAGCCATGAAACGTGTAGACATGTTTAGGAGAACATTGCTCAACGATGTCGAGGAGCCCATAGTAGTCGCAGTGGCTACTTAGAATGAAAGCTGCATCAAAGCTTTTGAACTTATATTTTGCAGCCCAGCCAGTGGCTATCGCCTTCTTTAGAGGCCTCCCGAGAAGAGAAGAGCCCACGGGAGGTTTTGACGATATGAACACGCAATCTCCAGACTTAAGGATCTCCCTGCCTTCGGGGGTATTGCTGCCGAAGAAGAGAAGATCAAACTTGTAGAGCGACTTGGTTGTTCTAAACACTATGTCATCTACGACCACTGGAAGATTAGAGTGTTTGTTGAATAGTGCTATCAGCTCCTGAGCCTTACCTATAGGGTGGCACTTCAGCAGGGGAATCGCTCGACTTAGAGCAGTCTTGGCCGCCCACTCCAGGATGTCGAGGTACACCCCCTCTTTTGGAGGGAACTTGAAGACAGGATGTGCGTAGGTGCTCTCCATCACAAGGATGTCACATTCAGCTGGCTTGAACCCTTCTTGAATTATTGACGACATCACATTAACGTCCCCAGTATAGAGAATTCGACTCTGATCATCATCTACGAGGAAGGCGCATGAACCTGGAATATGCCCTGAGTTAAGGACTTCGACGCGAAGTTCATGCAAATGTAGACGCTGACCATAGCGGCATGTTGAGACAAAGGGAGAAGGGGTACCATGAAGAGACTCGTAGTAGCATATGGTGGGAAGAGAAGCTACTTTATGTAAGCCACCTGCTTTTAAAATGTTGGTGTGATCAGTGTGCCCATGGGAGACAAAGGCAATACTCCAACGCTGGCGTCTAGAGGATGGATCGAAAACAATGTTAAAGGCTCCTTTAACCTCTATTTGCACACCACTGTTCCAAGAGACCCTAGTTCTTCCAGACAAGCAGCGCACAATCCTCTAAATCTTTAAGTGTAAGGCATTTAAGATTTAAGACGCCTTGGGGGCACCACATTGAATCTAGAAGGCTTCGAACGCTATCACAAGAGGCTCTTCGCCCTCCCCAAACTCCACATGCTAATTTTGCTCACTACACTGGTGAGCGCAGGAGCCGCCGCAGAAGCCGGGATCCTCTCTGCTCACCCCTCATATAGCATAGCAGCACAAGTGTTCCTAGCGTGGATCGCTACAACTCTAATCTACTCAGCCCTGGCATACGCAGTACTACGGGAAGACAGCCTCCTAACCTTCAAAAGAGTGCTCGTAATAGCGATGACTGGAGAGGTTTTCACACTGACTCTATACTTAGTAATAGCTGTCCTTCTAACGCTGCTTAAGGGAATCACTGCTCTCTCGCACACAGATCTTTACGACTATGCTTTGCCAGCCTCGATAATCGTAATCTTCTTTCTCCTAAGAAGCTTTGCAGGTCATAGTCCAGCAAAAGTACTTGCTTTAGCGGCAGCACTGCCAGTGATCCTCTACTTGCCATCAGCAGTTTTATGGCCCAATACTCTAAGAGTCTTTAAGTTTGCGTTGGTGTTAGCTCTAGTCATATTTCTTACTCTAGTAGGGGGAGCCGAGCATAGTAAAGTCTGTAAAAAGCTAGTTCAAGTAGATACCTTCAAGTTGACACGATCAACGCTTGAGGTTTGGTTCTCTGAACGTGTTGAAAACTTAGAGTATATGTTCTCGCTAAATGCCAAGAAACGTCGATTCGAAGTCAACTGCATTCTATTCAAGGCAGTTAATACCGCTCGAAGATGGGGGTTAGTTGCAGCAGATATCCATCCGGGACCCTTTGACAGCGTGGGTAGCAGTAGACTCCCAGAGCAGTTGTGGAAGCTAGGGAAAACCCTCAAACTTGAAGGACTAATGTTTCTTAAGAAGCCGTGCACTCACGCAGATGATTTAACTTCTCAGAGGCAAGTGCAGAAATTCTTAGATGCTGTTAAAGCATGCGTGGAGGAAGAATCCTTCTCAGGAAGAGTTGCTAAAGCAGTCGTTGCCCCAGTTGTGAGGTCAAAAGAGATAACTGTGACATGCTTAGAGCTGGAGAACACTCCTCTCCTACTGGTTAGTCGCTCACCTGTACCCACAGAAGATCTTCCCCGAAGCGTTATTCAGCACTTGAAAACACGGCTTCCGCGCCTAGTTGATGTTGTTCTGGTGGATGCCCATAACTGCATAGACCAAAAGTACCAAGAACTCTCCTCAGAGGACTATGAAGCCTTAGAGCAAGCAGTTAGTAGCGCCCTCAACCAGCTCAACCACAGTGAAAAGCATCAGCTCAAAGCAAGCCTCAGCCATGCAGATATTCCAGAGGCAAAGAAGAAAGGGGAACTGGGAGAAGCTGGGCTAACCCTACTGCTTCTGGAAGCAGGTGGCAGAAAATTCGCTCTCATAAACTTTGATAGTAACAACCTACGTAAGGGGCTTAGAGAGCGCATACTGGGGGAGCTGTCAAAGAAGGGAATTCAAGCCGAAGTAGTAACTACAGATACCCATGCCCACACTGGGATCTATCGAGGCGTGAAGTATAATCCACTGGGAACCAATACCCCATTAAACCATATTCTAGAAGCTGTCCACAAAGCTCTAAGTAAAGCTCTGCAGACCTTAGAGCCAATTCAAGTAGCTGTTCACACTAGAAGCGTGGAACTGGAAGCAGTTGGTGAAGAGGTTTTTCAAAGGCTGCAAGAGGGGACAAGTAAGTCCATGAAGAGCTTCGTCTGCTGGCTTCTCTTGTCAGCGGCGGCGACTATATTCTCAGCAGTAGTTCTGGCACTACTATAGTCACAGAGTCACATTTTCTGATGGTGAGGTACCTCCGGGAGAGAGCTGTTGCCGCTACAACAAAGTGATATCACGCACAGCGCGAGACTTCATGGAAAACTCGCCTTTGCAGTTGCAGGGTACGGACATAAGCCCATGGTCTTGGAGATCCACACACGCCGCAAAAGTGAGCTGTTACAGAAATTCAAGCCACAACTGTGATGTGATTTTATAACCTCACTTTATCACAAAATGTTACTCAAAGCAGCGGCGATTTGACCTTGAGAAACGCCTCCATCTCCTGGGCTAATATCACGGTGTTGGAGAAACGCATATCCCCTTGCTGTGACCTTTTTCTTCAGAGTGCTCACAATTAGATTGTTGAAAGCGACTCCCCCTGAAATGCCAATGCATTTTACTCCATGCTCTCTCGCCAATTCAACGGCGGCTTCAGCTAGTGATTCAGCAATCACTCTGTGAACTGAGGCAGCCACATCAGCTGTCCGAGTGCCAACATTAAGAGATTCCAGCACTGAAAGTAGGAGAGCCGATGAATCTAGCAGATAGAAGCTAGCCCCTTCACGCTCAACTGGAAGCTGCAAATCTACTGAAAAGGGATCTCCCCCGCTTGCGGCAGCCTCCAATTTCATGGCTGGTTCTCCTTCATAAGATCTAAATTTACACACTCCTAGGAGAGCTGAAACAGCATCCAAAACTCTTCCAAGGCTGGAGGTATGAAGAAGCTTGGAACGCCCACCGTACAGCTGGTTAAGCACCAAGTCAACCTCCTGCTCCCCTCTTGGAAAGCCGTCAAGACATCTAGTGGTGAGGAGTTCTCTGAGCTCATCTCTTTCCATGACGCTGCTTAAGATCCCTGCGAGCATGCGGCATGGATAGATGGCACATAAATCTCCTCCAGGCATGGGCTGAGGCTTGAAGGATCCAACTCTTGTAAACTCAGAGTAGGATGCTAGGAGAAATTCGCCTCCCCAGGCTGAACCATCTGTGCCGTATCCTACGCCATCAACTGTTACAATCAAGGCCTGTGCATCGCGAGGCATTTCACAGTCTAGTAGGAGGGAGGCTGCATGGGCATGGTGGTGCTGCACCTTAACTAGTTTTGCACCATACTCTTCAGCAAGCTCGCCAGCAAGTCTCGTAGTTAGAAAAGCTGGGTTGTGATCACATGCAACAAAATCTAGCTTCCGCACATTGTGTACTCTCAAGGAGAAGAGTATGGACTCCCTCAAGGCGTCAAGGGACTCGAGATTATCGACATCCCCTATGTGCTGAAATGCGATACACCTTCCATCATAGAGAAGCGAGCCGACAACCCTCTCCTCAGCCCCCACGGCAACTCCGACAACGTCTCTTCTACCAAATGGCACCTCAAAGTAGCCCGGAACATAGCCTCTAGACCTTCTAATGAAAGTTGGGACTCCGCCCACCATTCGCATAACAGAGTCATCACAGCGATTCACGATCCTCCGATTATGCAGCAAGAAGTAATCCACTAAGCCGTTCAAGGACTTCAAAGCGGTTTTCTCGTCGACAACTATTGGGCGACCCGGGAGGTTACCACTAGTCATTATAAGAGCAAGACCATCAAACTTCATCAACAGCAAGTAGTGAAGACCAGAATACGGAAGCATCACCCCAACAGTGTCAAGTCCGGGAGCAATGAGCTCTGAAAGAGAAAAATCCTCCCGCTTTCGCAGCAAGACAATAGGCCTCTCGAAGCTTTCAAGAAGTCGCCGCTCCTCTTCAGAAACATAGGCATAAGACTTAACCTTCGCTACATCAAGCGACATGATAGCAAAAGGGCGTTGAGGTCTGTTCTTTCTACGTCTCAATTCAAGAACAACATTATCATTCGAAGCATCTGCAGCTATGTGAAAACCGCCTATACCTTTAACCGCCACAATAAAGCCCTCTGAGAGGAGCCTAGCAACCTCACCTATAGGATCCCTACACTCGACAGGGTTTCCACATTTATCCACAAGGAAAACCTGTGGTCCACATTTAGAGCAGCAAATCCCTTGAGCATGATAACGTCTATCCATGGGATCCTGGTACTCCTTAAGGCATTCCTCGCATAATGGGAAGTCCTGCATCGTGGTGTTCTCCCTATCATAGGGGAGCTTCTCAATAATTGTAAAGCGAGGCCCGCAAGCTGCACACGCTGTAAAGGCATAGTGAAACCACCGTGACCCCTCACGCAGCATGTCAGCTAAGCACAAATCACAAATAGCCACATCCCTAGGAATCACAGAACTCCTCACAGATCTCTTATCACAGCTCACAGAAATCCTAAATTCACTAAACTCTCCGGTAGCCTTCCCCCACTCGACATCAACAGAATCAATACGAGCTACAGCTGGCTTCTTATCGTAGATATCCCTAATGAAATTCTCGATCTCTCCCTCCTTTCCTTCAACAACAATCTCAACGCCAGCATCCCCTAAATTCAAGACATAACCTTTGAGACCATGAGCTACAGCAATCCTGTAAATAAAGGGTCGAAAACCGACCCCTTGCACAAGCCCTCTGACGTGGATAACAGCTCTACGTAACATCGAGCAGATAGAAGGAGTATAAAGCTGAGAAAAACCTTTCCCTTAATAGCAAGAAGAAAAATGGAAACCGGGGAGAAGCCTTGGCAATCCTCCCAACACCAAGCGAAATAAGAATCCTCAGGAAGAAAGCCGGGCTAACCCAAAAGGAGCTGGCAAAGAGAGCTGGGGTTAGCCAGTCACTGATAGCTAGAATAGAGGCAGGAACTGTTGATCCAAGGCTATCCACCTTACGGCGAATTCTAAAAGCAATAGAAGAGGCCTCAAAGGAAAAAATGGCGAAGATAACAGACATCATGACAGACTCTATTATCAGTGTTCAAATAAACGACAAGGTGAAGAAAGCCGTAGAATTAATGTGGAAATATGGAGTGTCGCAGCTACCAGTTCTAGACGGAACAAGGCTCTGCGGAAGCATAAGAGAGGAAACCATAATGAAAGCTATGATAACTGAAAAGCCAGAGAGAATACTCGAAGAGCCTGTAGGAGAGCTGATGGAAGAGCCGCTACCATCAGTCAACCCTAGGGCAGACATAGAAGACGTCATTAAGCTCTTGATTTCTGGGTATCCAGCGGTTCTTGTGATTGACAAGGGGAAAGTGATAGGCATCATCACAAAGATAGATGTGATCGCAAAAGCAACAATAAGCAAGAGAATGTAACAGTCACATAACAGCTAAAGTCACATCACATCCTCACTCACAGAGAGGAAGCCTTAAATCATAATGACTCACAGTTATTACTTAGAGAAAAAGAACCCTCAACTCAAAGCCAAGGTGAAGCCAGTGGCTTACAGCTACACTAACAGCTTAGCACTGCTCTATAGGGAAGTTCTCGAACGCCTAAGAAGAATAGAAGAATACATCGCCTACATGGACACAGATATTCATAGACTAAGACTAGAAGTCCAAAGACTAGCTAGCAGAGTAGAAGACCTCACCACTCAGCTTGGGAGACCACCAGAAATTAAGCCAGCAGCAACGCCAATGCCAGCACCACCATCCATACCACGAGAAAAACCACTCCCAGAAACAGCGGAAGCCATGCCGACGCCAGCACCACAGCTCGAAGCACCCAAGCCAAGAAGAAGAGGAGGACTCAGCGAAACAGAAATCATGATTCTCAAATACCTAGCAGAGCATCCAGGAACAAGAAGCGCCACGCCCATAGCAAGCGCCATAGGAAAGGCAAGAGAACATGTAGCGAGAACCTTGAAGAAGCTCACTGAGAAAGGTTACATCAGAAGAGATGAAACCACTTGGCCCTACACCTATGAGCTCACCGAAGAAGCACGGCAACTCCTATCCAGAACAGCAGGATCCACTTAAAAAGCTAGACTCTCTCCTCCGCAGAAGAAGCCACAGCCATTCTATACCTCCAAGAAGACCTGCTGCCAGCTCTCACCAAAAAGCCGCTACTATAAAGCCTCGCTAGATAAGTGGAAGCAGTGCCAATTTTTAATCTCTCACCATAGACCTCAGCATAGGCAGAGACCAAGTCAACACTAGTAAACCAGCAGTCCCTAAACCTACTCCGAATAACATGTACAATCTTATCCATAATAGTAAGCCTCTCAGAATCTTCCACTGCTCGACAGCCCTCAACCCCGCCAAGAATCTCCACCACATCCAAAATCTGAGACAACCGATCCCTGGAAATACGCCCCTCGATGGAGAGAGTCACTTTCTCCCCAGCCTCAGTAGTAAACTCGATCTTCACCTTAGCCATCAGCAACCTCCTCGAGGGGCGCAAAAGGTGCTTCACACTCTACACACCACACAGCTTTTTAGCTTACTGTGGAAACCATAGAAAGGTGAACAACGAAAAAATAGCTTTTCAGAGCCCGAAAAGAAAGATTTCCAAGAAAAACCGGAAAAGGAGTTCACTAACAGCTGTTCACAGTGAACACTACGTGAAAATACGCTGAAGAAGGTTCTCCACTGGAAGAGGAGGGGTCGTGAACACCAAGCCTTTGATACCCAGCTGCAGGGATGTTAGAGGAGTCTGGGACAAAGCATCTGTGACATGTGACTCTGTGACTTCACTTCTACGTATAAGTCACAGAAAGAGCTATCACATCACTCCAGGGAAACATAAGGAATTTCATAGTGAAAATGATGATGCACTCTAGAGTGAACTAGAAAAGAAAGGCACAGAGCACAGAATGGTTAGGGGTCTAGATTCCTATATGCAAAAAGGCCTAGACTTGATGATCTGAAATCTACATGCCGCCACCATGAATTATGGTGAAAACTGAAGTTGATGATAGAAATGTTTATATATGAGAATTCGCCATCACAAGTTTCACCATGAATAGTTCACTCTATAGTAGACTAAATTTTCTTCCTTGAAGTTGGCTAAGTATCCTTTAGGTTACATAAATGATGGTGGTGAAAGTCCATGAGTAGCTGGCCTTCTAATGATGAGAGTAGGAGAGTAATTGTAACTATAAGGTTACATAGGTCTGTTAGTGGCATGTTCTCTACAAGGTAAAAAGGTATTAGCTAGTTCTAGGTGATAAAGAAACGCCGATATTCGGGATGGAGGGCTCAGCGTTGAAATTCGCCCTGAAAGGCGAAGTAGAAGCCACCGCCGATTTAACTAGCCTGGCCGACAAAATAGGGAAGCTTATAGAGGAAGCCAACAACACGATTTTGAAGAGAGGAGCCCCATCTGAGGAGCAGGCGGCTAAGATTGTAGAGTTTGCTGTTAAGGGGAAGAAGGTTGAAGTGTGTATTGAGGGCACTAGGTTTGTTCGAGCTCACGATGCTTTGAAGAGGTTCAAGAACTTCTTGGCTAGAAATCTTGAGCGGTATAGAATCGGCGTTAGGAGAGTGTTTGTCCCAGAATATTTGATCGAGGTTCCTGGCAGTCGGGAGAGGTTTGATGACTTGCGCTACTACCCGTTGGTTAAGGAGATTGAGGAAATGAATGGGACTGTTAAGATTCTGCTTCGCGACGTCGATGAGGGTGTTATTGATCGTAGGGATATTGATCGGCTGGTGAAGCTCGTTCAGCCGGAGGTTAGGACGATTCAGAGGGAGTTGGCGGATAAGGTTGGACTGGTGATTGAGAGGAGTGTAGAGAAGCCGGTGAAATTCTTTAAGGATCCTACGGAGGAGGCTTTAAGGCTGAAGTGGATTGCAAGATTTCCTGGCAGGGGGCAGTGGTACTATCTTCCGGCCTTCACGAAGTTAATGAACACTATAAGGGATATTGTCTTTAAGGAGGTTTCTTGGAAGCTTGGCTTTATAGAGGCGGTGTTTCCGAAGCTGATCCCCATTGAGATAGCGTTTAGAGCTAGGAAGATTCAAGGTGAACCGGGTGGCATGTACTATGTGTGTGCACCTAGGTTTAGGGAGAAGGAGCGGTATAAGCCGTTTCAAGTGTTGGCGGAGATCACTAATGAGCTTCCAATGGAGGAGTTGAAGAAGCTTCTCGAGGACCCCGGCTATATACTGGATCCAGTGCAGTGCCTCCCATTCTACTATCTATACTACAAGGCAACATTGAGGAAGGAGGATCTCCCCATAAAGGTAGTTGAAGCCAGTGGTCCAACCTACCGCTATGAGGCTGGTGGAGTTAAAGGTGTGGAGCGAGTCTCTGAGTTTTGGCGTGTGGAGCATGTTTGGATGGGATTGAAGGAGCAGGTGGAGGAGATCAGGGATCAAGTTATTGAGAGGATGAAGTATGTTGTTGATAAGTTGATGGATGTGGAGTGGAGGATTCAGTTTGCGGGGGATACCTTCTACTTGGCTGAGGATCAGCGTGTAGATGAGGATATTGATATTCCGCAGCAGCCTAAGCTGGAGCTGCAGATTTGGCTGCCCTATAAAGGTGGGAGAGATAATGAAGGAGCTTGGCTCGCATGTGGCTCCTTCAACCTACACGGCAACCACTACACGAAACTCTTCAACATAAAGTGTGCCACTGGAGAGACATTATACACTGCTTGTTTTGGAGCTGGTATCACCAGGTTGGCTATAGCGTTCCTTGCTCAACACGGCTTCAATATTGAAGATTGGCCAGAGGAAATCAAGAGAAGTGTTGGCAAGCTGGAGTTCCTACCTGGAGTGAAGTAGTTTTTACTTTGAACCTCCACCCCTCTATTTCCACTGAAGAAATACTTCTGCACTTGAAATTAATGGCTTAATAGGTTTGTGAAACAAATATTCTTCAATTGTTTAGCCAGAGGTGTTTAAAAAAATAGGTTGTATAC
>JAGHCH010000081.1 GCA_021160575.1 Thermoproteota archaeon
TCCAGCGAAAAGCAAATTAGAACACCTTTTTCTAATTCATGGAAGGAGGCGCCCCGGTAGCTCAGTTTGGGAGAGCGCGCGGCTGAAGACCGCGTTGTCCCCGGTTCAAGTCCGGGCCGGGGCACCATTGATACATCATGGCTTTTGGATAGTTAGCTCCGAACTCTTAATGCTAATTTCCCAGCTTTCTTTAACTGCAAAGCCGGTTTAACCGCGTCGTTTTCCTAAGATTAAGGATATATGTTCACTTGGATATGAGTTCTAGTTCACAGTAGGGGTCTCCCAGCGCTATACACTTGTTTTCTTTGCTGGTTAATTCAAGTCCTAGTATAACCACTGCTCCTCCTTCTACCATCCCTCTTACTAAGTGGCAAGCTGGCTGTGAAGATGCTTCAGCAACTTCGCATTCAATACAGTTGTAGATGTGTAAAATGATGCGTGGACGTGTCTTTAATTGCAGATCTTTGATGTGAATCACCCCATACCCCAAAGCTGTGAAGAGGGGTATGGAAATTTTCCTAAAAATTTGCACAGGATCTGCGATTCCAAGCTTTGCCGCCAGCCTTTTATGAGCTTCACCAAGCCCCCTCCCGATCTCTAATCCTATGTTGTAGAGTAGCGCCTCCGCTGCTGCAGCGCCTATTTGCCTTTTCAAGCCATTAATTAAGGTCTTTAACCCGGAGCTTCTCAGAAGTATAATGCGCTCTCCTGCAACTGTTATAGGAAATGATGCAGTATCTATGAGAAGCCCCGTTGCTTGCGGCTCTATGCAGTGGTAGTTAGTGACTTCTGGCAGCTCTTCTATGGCTCTTTTTATTGCCTCATGGGGCTCTATCGGTGAATCCGAGAAGTCTATAAATATTATTCCTCGTGGCTTTTCCACTGTTTCAAAGAACAGCAGTGAACACTTTAAGCCAAGGTCAGACAAAATTTTCCCTAGTTTCTCTATGGTTTCCGCCTTTCCCTCTGTAAGTTCAAAGGAGCATCCATGAATTTTTCTTCCAGGAGATATCATGAAGCGCCCTAAATCCAAGTATTCAGAAGGCTTCTTCATAACTCGCCCCCCGCTTGCCGTAGCATAAAAGATAATAGAATAGCCCCCTGCTTGTTAATACGGATGTCTATCATTAGCTGAGCTTCCGCCTTCAAAAACATAGCTCTTTCTAAAACTTGAAGGTTATCCTCTCTACCCCTCCTACTTTTGTACCTTTCCTTGCCCATATCATGAGTGTCGGCCCTTGCAGTATTTCATGCTCTCCTCTAACCTCTACGTCAAGTATCCTTGTTCTTGTAGGGAAGCTCCAGATGACTTCGTAATCGTATTCAGCGATTTCCTCATCGCTGATGTTTTCAAAGATGTTCGCTCCTCTCTTTAGGGGCCCTTTGAACTTGATTATCCAGATGATGTAGGGAAGCTGCTTGGAGCCTCGGTGCTCCATGGACACTGCCAATACCTTAGGATATGCCAATACTCCATTAATTCTAACGGTTTCTTGGTTAAGTTCCTCCTGCATTGCTGCAGCTAGTCTGAGCATCTCCTCTTTGTATTGTCTTGGCTTGTAGAGGAGCTGTGCATAGTAGCCTTCTTCGTCATAGTAATCGTAGATGAGGTGTTGATGGAACTCCCCCCTCCTAGAGACCGTAAAAATGCACTGAGCATGGAGGGGCTCCACTCTGGGCATTCCTAAGTCCTCCTAAAGGTTGATTAACCTCTTTTGCTGTTCACGCTAAGGCTGTGGTATTTGTGTTGGGGTTGGTGTTCCTAAATGCTTAGCTATCTCTGCTTGGCGTGTGTAGTTGCTGTAAGGATGATGGAGGTGGATAAGTTCGTCCCAGAGGGGGATAGGCCTAGGGTTGCTCGTGAGATCCTCCGCTGTGTAGAGGAGGGGTTTGCTGAGGGATTGTCCGCTATAAAGCTGGGGGTTCGATGCTTTTCAAGGCTTTGCGAACTAACTGGATGTGAGGATCCATATCGAGAAGCGAAGGCTCAGCTCCACCACACTGCGTTGAAGTTCCTCAAAGCTGGAAGAGTTTCCAATGAGCCCGCTTCACTTGCTAAGCTTGCCTTAGCTGGCAACTCACTTGACCCTTGTGTAGTGGGCTATAAGGTGGAGGAGCTCACCTCCTCGGTAGATGTTGATGAATACTCACTAAGGAAGCTTGTTGATGCTCTTTCAGCTTCAAGGCGGGTGCTCTACGTGCTGGATAATATGGGTGAAGCGGTCTTTGACGCTTTATTGGCGAGATGGCTGTGCTCTGAAGGTAAGCAAGTAGTGGTTATTGCTAAGGGGAAACCATTTGAAACAGATGTAACCCTCGCCGACGTAAAGCGATTTCAGCTTGCTGAGCTTTTTGGAGATGTTGAATTCCGCTACACTCGCGATGCTAATCCCGTATTTCTCTCTGAGAGCCGCGACCTCCTAGAGGATATGGACTTAGTGATTGCTAAGGGCTTGGCAAACTATGAAGGGTTTCTTGAAGCTCCCGTGGAGACTCCCTCTGCCCTCCTGCTTAAGGTGAAATGCCCCGTTCTCGCGGAGAAGTTCTCTAAGCCCCAAGGAAGCTATTTGATTCTCCTTGAAAACATGTAGGTTTCTTCAGCTTCTAGCCTTGATGGAGGCGGCGTGCCACTCTAAACTCTCTACCTTAGCCAGCGCCTCTGCTGCTTTACCAAGCTTCTCTAATGCCTCTGATGCGGCTCTCTGAAAGGTTATTGGTTTCAAGAAATCGTATACTGAAAGTCCTCCTCTCCATTTTGCTCCTCCGCCAGTGGGCAGAACGTGATTTGCTCCCAGAATATAGTCTCCAAGAGCTGGAACTGTATACTCCCCGATGAACACCGTTCCTGCGTTTTTAATGCCGTCTATGAGTTCCTCCTTCACCCCAACTACTGCTAGGTGTTCTGGGGCATATTCGTTGGAGAACTCCAGTGCTTCTTCAAGGCTATCTGCTATGAGCACTACAATTTTGCCAGCAACTTGGCTAGAGAGTTCTCTACATCTATTTGCTACCTTCTCTGCAAGTTCCTTTGAAGTGGTAATCAGCACTGCCTGCGCCTCTGGATCGTGCTCGGCTTGGGCTGCCAGATCCAGTGAAAGCCACTCTGAATCAGCCTTTTCCCCTGCTATGATCAAGAGTTCAGATGGTCCCGCCAGCATATCGATGCCTACTTCTCTTGATACTATATGCTTCGCCGCGGTTACAAAGATGTTCCCCGGACCTATCACTTTGTCTACCTTGGGTATAGTTTCTGTACCGTATGCCATCGCTGCTATGGCTTGAGCTCCTCCAACTCTGTAAACCTTGTCTACGCCTAGGAGCTGTGCTGCAACTAAGATCGCCGGGTTCACTCTCTTCTGCTTCTTCATTGGAGGCGTGCAGAGTACAATCTCCTTCACGCCAGCCACCTGTGCTGGCACTATGTTCATGATAACCGTTGAGGGATACGCTGCTCTCCCCCCTGGAACGTAAACTCCAACACGCTCCATAGGTCTCCACTTAACCTCTATGCTGACGCCTTCTGAGAGCCATCTCTCCTCCTTGGGCAGCAACTTGTTTTGAAACTCTCTCACTCTATCTCGAGCCTTCTCTAGGGCTTCAACAATCTTGGAGGGAATCGCTCTCCATGCTTCTTCAAATTCCTCTCGTTGAACGACTAATTCCTCAGCTGCGAGTTCGACTCCATCGAATCTCTTCTCATAGTCAAGCAGCGCTTTATCCCCTTCCCACCTCACCTTATCCACTATCTCCTTAACGTATGTCAACACTTCTTCGAGCTTCAACCCCCTTTCAACAAGCTCTCTTCTGTCCTCTCCGGTTAACTCCTTTAACTTCTTGTAAAGTACCGTTCCCAAGGCTACTTCCTCCACTGGTTGACGACACACATTGCTTGCTGAGCACTTTTTAAGCTAGCTCCTTTTTGAGGGGTCCTCTTGCGGAGCTTCATCATCGCGGCTTTTATCATAGCATCTCTTGCTGCCTTCTTTATGATGGGTGTACTTTCCTACACAATCGAGGTTTCAGCGAAAATTCTTGAAGAAAAGAGCTCTGAGATTGTTGTCCCCCTGAACTGCAGCCAAGAGACCATAGGCTCTATGCAGTATCTCTCTGCGCAGTTTCTACCACCCCATCCCATCAGCAACCTAAGCTCTCTAGTCTTTGTGGTGCATCCAGTATTCATCTACGGTGTCAACTATACATGTAATCGAAGCTGCTGGCTACCCGGAAATGACGTTTTCATAGAATACCTTCTTCAAAACGGCTCAACTATCTGGATACATTGCGTGAGCTTTCGCTTCTCCCCCGTGTACGTGGTGTATCCTCCCTCGAACTTTGAGCCATTGAGGGAAGGGTACTATGGTGCAGCTGGTAGCCGCTGGCTTACAGAACCACTTTTACCCTATTTCCCTCACTCCCTTCCGCCTGCCAGCGAATTCCAAGCAACTCTACTCTGTAAAAACACATCTGCTACAATCACAGTCGATGCTGCGACGCTTCTCAACGAGCTCTTCCAAGCGCTTAAAGCCAATCATCGCCTCCCTCCACCGCCGACTGAGGTTAAAATTAGCAAAGTGATGTGCCGGGAGGCCGTTCAGATATTGGCTTTCGCTAAGACTCCTGTCACACGCCTGCTGGTATTGACAGTTGAAGTGCGCGGTTTCAATCCTCTAGGCTACCAAGTAGAAGGCATCGTGATCAATGGCACCTTCTTTAAGGGTTCCACCGTAACCCTACCATGGACAAGTACCATAGCTCGACCTTTCACCATCAAAGTTTTTCTAAAAAGCACTATCCTCCCCTTGGGCTTGATAAGGGAGCTTACTGTGCAACCCGAGTTTTAATACCTTTCAGCTCTATATGGGATCGAGCAGTGCTCCGCCCGCTACTGATCGCATTAATTGTTGCCTTCGCACTGCTCATGGTAATTCCCATAGCATCCTGCGGAGAAGTGAGTTATACCTTAACATACGATGACAAGGAGCGCTGGGTAGTTAATGAGCATTATGCTGAGGGTCTTCTTGCTACGGTGGAGTGGACAAGAAAAACCGGGTGTATTCAAGTCTTTGCGCAAGATCTAGAACTGGGTAATGGTGTGAATGCCTATGCAGTCGCTAGTGCCTCATGGGTTTTCAAGCTAACGGCTCCCGCGGGTAAAGCCTTTCAAAACGCATCTTGGATCGCCTACTTTCATGTAGAGAAAGATGCCGATCCCGGATCTAAGGTCATCGTAAACCTCGATAGATCCGGTGCTGAGAACTTTCAGCCCCCTACAACAACTTTCACCATCGAACTCTCGGCAGAATTGAAGGCTATAAGCTTTGATAGTCCCTTAAGCGGTGGAGGCAGCGCCTGGGCAAAGGTGGTGCTCGACAGAGTTGAGGTATCTGCTTACCTAGTCCCTCTAGATAATGGCGGTAACGGAGGTGGTGAAGACAGCGGAGACGGAGATAGCGACGGCGGTGATGATAATGGGGATGATGGATCTAGCAGTCCTGTCAGAACGTGCCTAGTTGTGATAAAGACCTCCCCAAAAGAAGCTGGAACCACATCTCCTCCTCCAGGAAAGTATTATTACAGTGCTGGAAGTAGGGTAACCGTCTCTGCCTTACCAAATGAAGGTTGGTGGTTCCACTACTGGTCCTTCAATGGGAAGATCAAGACAAAAAGGAAATTCACATTCATCGTGGACCGCAATGTTACGTTAATCGCTCACTTCGAGCAGTACTCACCCGGAGTCTCGCTAGCCGATGTGCTGAGAGGCAAAAAGATTTCTAGAGCTATGCCAGGCGAAGCTGTCTTCATAAAGGTACACTTAACGATGCCTTCTTCAGAGGCTGGAAAGCCAGTAGCAGTCAGAGGATACATCGATCCAGCTGCAGCTCTTTGGTGGAACGGTAGCAGCTATACTGAACAGCTAGGCGTATTTACGAAGGTAGCCACTGTACAAGGCAATGGCACTCTTGACGTGCTGCTAGGTTCTCCTAGCAATCACTGGAAGATCAAGCCATCCCTAAGCTATGGAAGCACCTACGAAATCGTAGTCCAAGTGAACGAATCTAGCTACAGAGGGTTTTTCACTGTCGACTATCCAACAATGTTCTTCATCGCTGAAAACTATCGGGAAAACGGCGTAGTTGCATATTTCAAGCTAAGATGGCAATCCGATAACTCCTCGATAAGCGATAGAGCAGGCTTCTTCACCGTTGAAATCCCCCGCCTCAAAATTACGGCTACGCTAAATAGCTCCTCAGGGGATCTCCCAGTTTTCATCAGCTATACAGCAATGGAAGAAGCCTTCGGCTCTCTCGGAGAATCTCGTCCAACGGGGTTCAAGGCGCTATTAACTTCTCCTAATCTCAAGTCCCCCATCTCTTCATGCACCTTGCTGTACCAGCCAGTGGGAGTAATCCTGTTCAACCAGCAGCCAGACCGAGCAATAGCCTACACATGTCTATGGCCATCTCTCACTCCATTACCTCACGCCGAAGTTAGAGTTTTCTGGGATTCCCACCTAGTGGGGGTCTCTACTTCAAACAGCAGTGGAATGGCTGAGGTCACTTGGTATCCTTCACTAAGTGATGCAGCATCTCTTGAACTCTTCAAAACCCTGAAACTACATCTCATCCCTCCAAAAACCTGCAATGTGCTCTTTGACCCTCACCACTACGGCAACTTGATCATAGCGATCATCCCCTAACCTTTTAATCCTCCTCTCTCCACACTGGGGGTATTGGCTGTGGATCGACCTCTCAGCGAAGCGCTCGTGTCCTTCACCTTGCTCGCCTTCGCAGCTTTCATAGCAATGGCCGCGTATTCATGGCATGAGAGCTGGCTGCACTTCTCCGCGCAATGCTCTCTATCCTCTTACGCAGAAAGGATCTCCCTCGCCATTTAC
The DNA here is from genome assembly GCA_021160575.1 of Thermoproteota archaeon. GTDB lineage: Archaea > Thermoproteota > Methanomethylicia > Methanomethylicales > JAGHCH01 > JAGHCH01. The sequence continues at coordinate 6,896 of JAGHCH010000081.1, forward strand.
AGCATAGCCCTCGAAGCTAACCTTTCTTCTCACAATGCCTCTACATTGGTAGCCTTTAAAGACCACTTGACCATCCGAGGTGAACACGATCACTTCACGGTGCTATGTAGGGGCTATTCAGTGGACGTGTTCCTAGAGAACTTTACCTTCCTCGGCGTAGCCTCCGGATACTGCGTGAACATCACGTGCACTCCTTCTCTAAAGGTGGTCTTCACAGGTGGTTTTAATGGAGGCGGCCCTTGAAGCATGCATGGCAGTTACCGCTTTCACCATAGTTCTAGCTGCATGCTTAACAGGCATCTCTCTCGAGACAGCCAACATAGCTTTAAGTCAAACAGCTGAGTCCAGCAGCCTCTACGCATCAAAAGTCATTCATCAACTAGCTCTAACTAATTTAGATCTGCCGGAAAAATGGAGATCTCTGGATTTGGACGCATATCTCGGGAACCTTCGGAGTTCAAGGTACTCCTTCATTGAACTATCGCTGAAATGTTACTTTGTAACCCCTAATGGAGAAGTCTTTCTTCTATGGGAGAAGCATGCAATCAAAGGGTTGAAGCATCCCACCCCCTATCTAGGCAGAGCCTTCTTAGCTGTCCCTCTCCGTGACGGCAGCTTGGTGGTGATCAAATGCACGGTAGGCTAGCCAGCCGTGGTCAAGCAAGAGTTTTCGAAGCTGTAGTAGCTTGCACGCTTATTCTGCTCACCACAAGCTACGCCATCTACTATCTCTATCCCCTCTCACAAACAGTTTCAAGCTGCGAAGGACTGCCCCAACTAGCAGAAAAGGTTCTCCTATACCTTTCACAACCAGGTCTCCTAGATAGGTGCGTCTACCTTGAAGACTATGAAACTCTCCAGCAAGTTCTCGAACAGCTGCTTCCAAGTGACATTGAATATCAAGTAGTGGTGTACAGACTGGCCTCAGACACTTGGAAGACTCAGGCTGTAATCAGCTCGCCGCTCTTCCATCGATGTGCGACTGTATACAGCTCCTCTACATATCTAGCTGGCTTCAATGGTACTGTAGATGAGCGGCTTGTGGTGCTCTCACTTGGTAGCTGACGCATTTCCAGACTTTTATACCTTCAACCTCTAGTTGGGATCTCCTTTGGCTGCCTCCAAGGGGATAGGAATTTTACTAGCATCGGTGCTCCTAGCAGCGGTAATTCTTGTCACAACATGCTTTTCTGCAATGGATTTTTCTGAGAAGACTGCGACCCTCATACCTCAAGAAACTCTACAGGAAAAGCCTTTTCTATGCAACCTCCTTAGAGAAGCCGCTACTATCGCTTCTCACAAGCTTTCAAAGGCCGCTATATTAGGACTTCCCTTGCAGACTGAAGTAGCAGAAGTAGACTCTGCAGTCTTCATGTACTATGCCATCAAGAGGGCTTCTATGCACTCTAATCTCCTCGGGCAACCTGCATTAAAGGGCTTTAAAAAGACCGAAGTCTTCCTCCTTGATCCAATAGGATTTGACGAAAATCTCACCAGTGCGATTAGAATTGAGGGGTTATCGCGCAACGCTTCAGCACTACTCGTCCAAAACCACACGGTTATTTTCTCCAATTCAAGCAAGGGGCAAACAATTCTTCCATTAAATGGAAGTGTAAATGGTTCCCTTTACGTAATCTCCCCCTTCGACATCTTAACCGAGCGGACAGCAAGGGGGAGCGATTGGGGTTCTTGCGAAAGACTCTATACCCTCTCGATCACTGAAGGTCAATGGCTCTTCACAAGCACCTCTAAAGCCTTCTTCTTCGACAAAGCGACTCTCCCGAGATGTCTAGAGCTCACCGTCAACACGCCTGAAATGAGCACCAACCTTCTCAACATCACCTTAAACAGCAGCCTTCTCGATTTCTCTCAGTGCAGAGGAGATCTGGGGGATCTGCGCTTCGCATTAGAAATAGAGGTCTACGAAGTAGCTGTCACCTTAACCAACCCCTTCGACTATGACATAAGCTCCGAAGCGGTGCTAATCAACATCACCGATCCGCAACTGGTCAAGCTAATACCCAAAGATGGCCGTGGAGTAAGAGTGTTTAGCTCGCCCAAAAGCAAGCCATATGCAGTTGCCAACGAGATTCCGGTATATGTAGAGGAAGTAACAGATAAGTGGGCAGCTCTAAGAGTCAAGGTATTCATTCCGTCCCATAGCAGCAAGACCATCTACATCTACCTTGGAGACTTCACTAGGAGTACTGTAAGCAGCATCTGCTCTGTCTCCAAGATTCTCCTCCATGAAAACTTCACCCACCTCGAAGATTGGACATGGAGTTCCTCGGGTAAAGGGTGGAGTCACGGCTCTTCAAGCAACTACTTCTACTCCCCACCAGCAAGCCACTACATTAAAGTGTCCACCAGGAAATTGCTCCGCGGATGGTACGGTGCGCTATCTAAAAACATCACTCTGAGCACGCCATGCAAGGTAGTAATTGAAGCACGGTGCTTTGAATGGTGCAGTGACGGAGCGTATGGAAATGCTCTTCAGAAGCAGATACTAGTTGATGACCAAGTCATATGGAGCGATTCCTACACGGGCTCTGAAGGATGGCAATACATCAGGAAGGAGGTGCCTCTATCCCTTGGAGAGCACGTTATCTCCTTAAGGCTCTTCGCGTCTAAAAAGGTGAGAGCCTCTTCATACTCCCCGCTCTTCTGGGATGAAATCCTTGTGTACTCCTACACCCCTATTAGCATAGATGTTCATGTGAATTCCGTGAGGTTAATTGATGAGCACATGGAATGGCTTCCATCATATCTAGACTACTGGGATCCTCTGTCAAAAAATGCGGTCTTCTTGGTTAAATTGCCCTCCTCACTAAGCAATTTAACCCTATACCTCTTCTATGGAAACTATACGTTATCAGCTTCTAACGATGTAAGAAATGTGGCAGTTAAGGAGCTATATGACTTCGAGCATGGATTTGAAGGATGGAGTTTTTCTAAGAATGCATGGTCGCTGGAAAACTCCTCCCCCTACTCTGGCAGTTGGTGTTTAAGAGGAAAGGACCACAGCAGCTCTAAGGAGTTCCTACTCAGAAGAAGTATCGAGTTCCAAGGCTTTCTAGAGATCAACTACCACATCAAATTCGGTGAAAATACAGCAGCTCACGTAGCCCTAGCCCTACGAACAAAAAACGGCCTACTGTTTAAAGTCCTTCGAGCTGACAAGAATGGAAGGTGGCAATCACCTTTCTTAGGCTTCAAAAATGGAGTTCCATATCAACCAAACAAGTGGTATCACATCAAGGTGGTCATCTTCAAGCACATCGTAGCTATATGGGTAGATGGCGAGCTGTTAGCCGAGCACCCCATCCCTCTAATCTGCAATTCACGCACAATAGGCAACATCCAATCCATCGTATTTCTCCCATCAACTAAGAAAGACAAAGGAATCATGTGGCTCGATAAGGTCAGCATCAAGTACCTACCACGCCATATCCCAGCAGCTAAGATAGTCAAAGTTCGCCTCCTCTACAAGCCACAAGTCTACCCCGTAGAAGCTAATTCCTCAACCTTGGTGATCTCATCTCTACCCTCAACTAAAATTGAAGTGATAGACCCGTACACAAAGCATGTCATTGCTTCATCAATATTCGAAAACTCTCCCATAACTCTCAAAAGGTCGCAATTAGGAGACAGCATAATCGTCAAGACAACGGAACTCCTTTCCTCGAACTTCCTCTATGCTTACAATCCTTCCGAGAGAAAGTTGAAGGCTTTCCCTCTCCTTCCTCAGCCTCCATCCTTCAAGAAGTCCAGCCCATCTTGGCGGTTTTCAAAGGGAGGGCAAGGATGCGCCGCATACGGGTGGTATCCCCCTGATACTGCTACAGTCATATTCTGCCAAGACCCGCAGGGTAACAAGCGCACTCGCTGCCACCTGCTGCTACTTAATGAATACCTTGAAGGGTGCTTCAATGCGACCATTTTCACCTTCCAGTTGAAGCACAACGTTGTCAAAAACGCTAAGCTCTTCCTTAAAATAGTAGCTGAAAAGCGTAATGGCAAAGAATTGATGTACCACTACCGCTTAGCTGGCGGCACGCCTCCTCGTCCCTACTTAGATAGGAGGATTTCAGCTGGGGAATGGCACTCAGTAACGGTGAACCTTACAAGGGATTCCTCCGAGCTAGGCATTCCTGCTCTCAAAAAAATAAAGGAGCTGGATCTAGTGCTCACTTGCGATGGTTGCTGCTGCTTTGCAGAACTCAGGGACTTCAAAATACAGAGCTCTTTCATCGCAGTAGAGGGAGTCCCCGCATCCAAGCTCTACATAATCTCTAACGGCACATCTCCAGCAAAGACGTTAAGTACACCAAAGCTTCTCGCCGACAACTGTTCCTGCTGCAAATGCTGGACGGGAGTCACGAAAGGAAGCCATGAGCTTTCCGCAGAATTCGGCAAAACCACCTCTGAAGGGAGATCCCTAATTAGAATTTCCCATATCGCAAAACGGCTGGTCGACCTCTCCGGACTACTACTAGTCAAAGTCAACTGCTCTCTCCAAAGACAAAAGGCAAGCGAGATACTCTCCCTACAAGTGAGGATAGGCCTCAAATTAACCACCAATAAGGTCTTCTGGAGTAACTGGCAATCTCTCAACGAGGGGATTCCCACAATAGTTACCGCGGACTTCCGCCACCTAGGCTACGTCTACGCCAAGGAACTTCTCATAAACTTCCGGGCAACGGGATACACTACGCAAGACACCCCCCACGTTCTCTTAGCAAAAGCAGCCATCCATCATCTAGAGGTCTTCAACAACAAAACAACATATCCTATAAAGACCAAACCCCTCCCTAAGAGCCTCTCAGTTGTTGATGCCATTTCTCCAGGGGATACTTACCTCTTCAAAGATGGCTTCCTAGTCTTAAAAGATCGAAATCCTCTTGAGAAAACGATCACCATTAAAGGCCTATCAGACGTTTTGATCGCCATAGGCTTAAGGAAGGGTAAAGCTGTGGTCCTTGCTCAAGGAGGACCCACTATACGCTTACCCGTAGATGGCGAACTCGATAAGCTCCTACTGGCATCGCCCTTAACAAAGCCTTACTACGGAGTCATCAAACCATCCACCGTTTTTGCCAACAGAACTGCTCTCCTAGAGAAGTTTATCAAAGCCAGCATACCATCCAACCTAACAGTGGGCGAAGAAGTTAATCTCACAGCTAAATGCACCTATCGAAACCAGACGTTTCTCCTCGTGCACAAAGTGCGGTTTAACGATGTAACCTTGGAGCTCACACCCCAAGGGCTACTCAAAGCCCTAATCTTCAACGCGTCAATATTCCTCTCCCCTCCCCCTCTCCGCATACCCGCCTCCTCTACCAGCGTCTTCCTAATCGAACAAGGCTCTTTAACCTCCCTGCCCACCCGAGAACTCGGCGGAGGAGTTTTCAAAGTACATCTACCCCACAACTGCACCCATGCCAAACTCCTCTTCCTCTTCTCAGACGGCGTAGCACTACCTGCGGAGGTATGCATTCCTTGAAAAGCTCTGGCGTCTCAGCCCCACTAACCGCCATACTCTTTACAGCCTTCCTACTCTCCATAATCTCCTACTCCCTCTTCCTCCTCCCCCTCCCCCCAAGCTCCCTCCTCAAGGAAAACCTCCTTCAAGAAGCTGTGAGCACCTTAGATTATCTATTAACCCTCGCCGATGCAGGGCCCATCTACGTGAAGCAATCAGCAGTGATTGCTGTACCACCCAACACCGTAATCAGCTTCAGCACCCACAGCAATAGCCTTCTATGGCGCCCCCCCACTCCTTTACATATTGTACCGCACAACCCCGGTCTAGTAGACTCCTACAATGCCTCCTACATCAAATATAACGCATCAAGAATTCTTATCCTCACCAATTGCACGCTAGGTCCTGGAGTACATAGAGTCGTAATAGAGCTATTTGCAACAAAGAGGGCACCAGTATTTGCCAAGATAACCAGCAGCTAGCTCATTGAATGCGTACCCGCCAATGAGGAATCCTCAGGTCAAGAAGCGTCAAGAACCCAGGGTTAACACCAGCTCCAACCACTGAAACCCCTTCTCTTTAGCCCTAGCATCAATAGCCTTGGCGAACTCTCTATTTGCATCCAACGGAAAAACCAGCTCCTCGCACGTTGATATAACGTTACTCTCTCCTTCCAAAATCTCCATGATCTGCGGATACGCCTTCGCCATGCTCGAAACCGTCGCATGAATCGTTACATCAGCATCGGCACAGCACCCAGCATAGGGCTTTTCAACGAGAATCCCCCTTCTCTCCAGCCCAGCAATTTCTCCAAGATCCCTGCCCACCTTCCCCTCATCAATGTCAAATGCCCCTACAACTTCAAAATCCCCTCTAGCCAAGAGAAGCCTAGCTACCCTGCCGCCAATCTCCCCAACACCGTAGAGAGCTACCTTCACCGGCAACTTCAGCCCACAGACCCCTGCAGCAGCTCACCAAGCCTCTTTAAAGCCTTCTCCAGCTCCTCCACCGCCACCCTCAGCGAAGCCGTCCTCTCACTAGCAGTCCTCACAAGCTCCACCGCTTCTCTAGGAACCACAGTCCCCGCCTTCAACTGCTCCCTCAGCCTCTCCAACTCAGCCTTCATCTGCTCAAACTCTTGGACCTCGTACTCTGGCAAATATCGCTGCACCTTTAAGGTATCATAGTTCCACACAATCTTACCGTCTTGAACGTCGAAATCGCAAGAAACCCTGATAACTTCATCCTTGTCTATCTGCTTCTCCTGTATGATCTTCCAAACACGCTGATTCAGCTCAGCAGCCGCTCTTGCCACTTCCTTAGGATCTAGGCCCTTCGTAATGGCAAAGAGTACTCTGCGCACCTTATTCGCATAGCCAGCTGCAACAACAGTACCCGTAGAGAGGTGCGGCACCTCTCCCCCCTCCAAAAACTTCTCCTCTAAATCCTTTATTAGAGGGCAGTAAATATAAAGAAGCTTCACCAGCTCAAGGTGACAATACATGCACTCCAAAGCCCTTAGCAACATACCAAGGGGGTTCACGCGCTTCTTCATCCTCAAACTCCTCTCGGAGAAGCCCATGACCGGAAAGGAAATCATGGAGGAAGCCCTGCAAAGAACCAGTGGTCTGTGGCGGCCCTCCCCTGGGCTCATCTACCCCCTTCTTGCCAAGCTCTCAGTCGACGAGTTGATCGAAGAAGCTTCTCAAAACAAGTATAGAATAACCAGCAAAGGTAAGAAAGAGCTAAACTCTCTAAACAAGTTCCTAGAGGCCTACACCCGACAGCTAGAGATCCTACACTTGCTGAGGCTCTTAGAAAAGCACCACGCTCCCCTCTTAGCAGAGCACATAAGCCAAGCCATCAAGGTCCTCAAGGAACTCCTCTCCTCAGATCCAAACCTCCTCTCTTCCCTCCTCACATCAATAGCCGAGCAAATACAGCAGAAAAGGTAGCCGCTAAAGCAGCTGCGCTGCCGACAGTTTAAGAGGCGGAGCAACTTCGCTCACGGGAAGAGTCCTCTCTAAACTCACCCGCTGCTCCAAAGGTCTATTGCAGACCGCCTCCACTAGCTGCAGCGCCCTATTCAAAGGAACCCTGATCTCCGAGACCACAACTGGAGTCTTAATCTCCCCTGCCTCCACAAGCCAAACTTCCTCTGGAACTAGCACCACATGGCTCCCCGTAAGTTCAGCCCTCACTACCCCATCCACATAGAACCCCTTCCTGGTCTCCTCCAAGACTTCACTAAACCTCCAGCTACCCGGCTTCACGTACAGAGTGCTCATTAAAGCCTTAGGCGGAGTGAAAACTCCCCTGCCATTACCCGTGGGCTCAACTCCATAATCCATCGCGGTTTCCCGGGTATGCAGAAGCCCCACCACCTCTCCTCCCTCTATCAACGCCTTCTTACGCGCTCTAACACCCTCATCGTCGAAGAAGTAGCCTCCATAGCCCCCGGGAAGCGTAGGATCATCATACACCGTGAGCTCTGAGACCGCTACCCTCATACCTATCATGAAAGGAAGCTTCTGGCTATACGCCACGTCGGCTTCAAGGCAATGCCCTACTACTTCATGAATGAAGGCTGCTGCAGCCTCGCGCCCTAACACAACTGGATGCTTACCCCCCCTTAGAAGGGGGTCAAGAGGCCTAGCTAAAACACGGTGCTTCACCCTTCTCAAGAGCTCAGCTACCAACGCCTCGTGATCGCTTCGAAGGAAGACCTCCAAGCCCCCAGCAGCTCCACTCCCCACCGAGACTGATCCCCGGGGAGTAGCTACGAAGAATGCATAATCAGTCAGTGGTCTAACCTCCACAGCATCACTTCCATCGCTAGACAAGTAGTGTCTCACCGTCAAGCTATAGGTCAACACCCCCTCCACGTGCTTTACAACCATCGATGCCTTCTCTTCAAGCGCGTCAGACACAAGCACCATAGCCTCCTGCGCTTCCACCACGTTCTTATCGTCAAAGCCCCTCCCCTCCTTCAGAACATACCTGCCCTCTACTGGAGGTCTATCCGCCAGCTTAACCCTCTTTTTTAACTTCCTACCATATCTAGCAACTTGGTACACTGCCCTCTTCAAAAGCTCCCTAATCGTCAACGTACTGCTCGAAGCGACTCCCCATCTTCCCTTCATCAAAACCCTTACAGCCCTAAAGCTCCCTCGCGAGTCATGCACTTCAAGGGATGACCTACGCAAGCAAATCTCTCCAGAGACCTGGTGGAATTCAAAAGCCTCCAGATGCTCACAGCCATACTCTTGAGCCAGCTCTGCTAACCCATCAAAACCAAGCTCCCCAGACATACCATGGTAAACTTTGTTCAAACTCCCCTTTTTCCTTAACTTCCATAACTAAGAAGTTACGTCAAATGAGATTGGAGTATTTCTCCGTCTTGAGGATCCACCCAAACAACGCGCTCTTCCACTGCGTTCCCCACTACAAGATCCACATAAACTTTCCACACAGCCCTGAAACTGGCGGTGCCTCCAAAGTACTCTATCTTAGGCTCGGCTTCAACACCCTTAATTTCACAGCCAGCAAACTGCTTCTTAACGAATTCAACAGCCTTCTCCTTAGCCACATCTTCCGCGATGGGATGTTCTGGCACTACCCCCTCACGAATAATCCCCAAGTTATCTCTCAGCTCCACAAGCTCTCCAGTAGCTGCATCCAGCTTCACCACAAAGTACTCTTTGTCGTAGTAGAACCCCCTGTGAAACTGCTGCCACATAAAGATCCAGCACCCTCCACTCAGCGAGGAAAAAACCAGCTTGACATCCTCCATTCCACTTGTAAAGTTCCTCAACCACCCTTCAGCCTTATGCCGAGCATCGTCAAAGGATATGGTCTCCTCCCCACTGCTCAACCAGCCTCTCCTATAACCCTTCACCCTCAAGTCGAGATCCAAATAAACTTCCAGCGGCTTAGCACCATCCTTAAAGGGAACGCTCCATGAAACCTTAATCTCCCTCCTTCCCTCCCCATAGCAGAACACAGCTCCAACAAGAGTTGCATTCTGCGGAGGAGAGGCGAAGACAGAGGCACAAGCTATAGCCTTCTCCTTCAACTCCACATCCCAGATAGTCGTAGAGAGGCTTTCAAGCCCTCCCCTAGCTAAAACCGCCACAAGAAAAGCTGCTAAAAGGGCAACCCACCCCAGCCTCTTAAACAACTGCACGGCGAAGCCGCCTCACCCTCTCCATAAACCTCTTCACCCTCGACACATCCACAGGAGCTTCGGTAACCCCTCTCTCCTTAAAGTAGGTGCCCACAATCGCTCCATCAGCTACCTTCAAGAACTTTTCTACATTCTCAGCTGTGACCCCACTGCCTAACAGTACCGGAACACTTGGAACCACCTTCTTTACAGCAATCAACTCCTCCAAACTAGCTTCCTCACCGGTCCGCCTACCCGTTAAAACCAAAGCATCCGCCCCACCCCTAAAAGCGGCATTCCTAGCCGCCTCCTCAATACTCAACTCAACGAAAGGCTTAGAATACTTGACATGAACATCCGCGAATATCAGAACATCTCCCGCATCTAGAGTTCTCCTCGCTCTCTGAAGCTCTGCAGCACAAGGCTCAATAATCCCTTGATCAGTGACCACGGTGTCCGTGAACACATTCACTCTAATGAACTTCCCTCCAGCAGCCTTAGCAGCGGAGAGAGCTAGTAAAGCACCATTCCTCAGCACATTCACGCCAACTGGGATGTTGACCTTTTTCCCGACTTCCCTCACTACAACCGCCATAATTGCGGCTAAGAACGGATCCCTGGGAATAGCGATGTACGGGTTGTCGTTGTAATTCTCCACGAGCAAGCCGTCTACTCCTCCCTCCGCTAACTTAGACGCTTCTCTAACAGCCTTCTCAACAATCTCTTCAATGCTCATCCCCCTATACCTAGGCGCCCCGGGAAGAGGTGGAAGGTGCACCATTCCTATAATGGGCTTCCCGTTCTTGAAGACCTCATTAAAGCCAGAGGGCAAAGCTACCACCCCTATACCTCCTCCCAACAACAGCTATCTTTGTGCCGCAGAACTCGCAGCAGTTATTGTCATCTAAGTGCCACTCCGTAATCTCAAAGCCCATCCTCTTAATCACCACTCTGCCGCAGCCCGGGCAGTACGTGTGCTCCCCCTCGTGCCCCGGAAGATTACCCACATAGACGTAGCGGACACCCGCATCCCTAGCAATCCTCCAAGCCTCCTCAAGCTTCTCCACCGGAGTAGGCGGCACGTGCGTAAACTTGAACATGGGGAAAAAGCGGCTCACATGAAAGGGAGTATCCTCCCCCAGCTCTGAAACATGCCACTCCGCGTAAGCCCTCAGTTCATCAGCTGAATCGTTAACCCTTGGAATAACCAAGTAAGTGGTCTCGACATGCCAACCCCTCCTCTTCATCTCCTTCACTGAGTCCAAAACTTTCTGCAGTTCAGCCATCGGATATCTACGGTAAGCCTCCTCACTAAACGCCTTAATATCAACGTTAGCTGCATCAATGTAGGGTGCAAGCTCCCTCAGAGGCTCAAGGTTTATGTATCCATTAGTTACGAGAGCGCATTTCAACCCCTCCCTCTTCGCTAGCCTCGCCACCTCATAGACGTACTCATACCAGATAATGGGCTCATTATAGGTGAAGGCAATCAAGGGAATCCTCCTGCTAACAGCATAGTCCACCACCTCGCGGGGCTCCACAAACCTACTGTAAACCTCCTCCGGAGTACTCTGAGAGATGTCATGGTTCTGACACCAAGGACACTTGAAGTTACAACCCATAGTGCTAATACTCAAAATAGGGCTCCCTGGATGCCAATGGTAGAACGGCTTCTTCTCCACTGGATCCACAGCAAACGCCGTGACCAAGCCATAGTTCAACGCGTAGAGCACGCCGTCCCTATTCTCCCTAACACCACAGAAACCCCTCTTCCCAGCAGCAATCACACATTCCCTAGGACAAAGCCTACACCGCACCACGCCATCTCCGATACCCTCATAGAACATCGCTTCACGCAGAAGCCTCCACCTCAACTCTCTTACAGCCAACCAAGCCATTTAACAGCTTCTCCATCGAGAAGGCGGAAACCCTTTTTAAAGAGATATCAAGGAAAAATTGTAAAAGAGCGGCCGTAGTCTAGCCTGGTCTAGGACGTCGGCCTGCCACGCCGAGGACCCGGGTTCAAATCCCGGCGGCCGCACCATTCCTCATTTTGATATTGCCTTACGCCAACTAGCTTAATGCCATGTGAACACATAGCGCCTTAAAGTCGCTAATGGCTTCAA
>JAGHCH010000115.1 GCA_021160575.1 Thermoproteota archaeon
GTCCCCTATCTAAGATGGGGGACATAGTGCGTTCCTCGTGGCTCTCCGATGGCTCGTGGCAAGCTGAAATAGTGATTCCTGCCGGGATGCAGCAGTCTTTCATTGACAAGGTCAATGCCTTCACCAAGGGGGAGGCGCAAGTGGAGATTATCAAGAAGCCTTAGAGGAGGCTGATTGTCATGCCCGTTTTCTTTTCACAACGACAGTTTGTAGTGCCTGGAGAGCTACTCGCCGAAGGAAACTACATGGCTGGTAGCAACGTATACCGTGTTGGCAACAAGTTCTTCTCCTCTTCCGTTGGCTTGGCGGAGCTCAAGGATAGAACAGTTACCGTGATCGCTCTCAGCGGCTGCTACATCCCTAGGCCAGCTGACCTTGTAATCGGAGAAATAGTGGAGGTCTCCATGGCGTCATGGATGGTCGACATTAACTCCCCCTATCAGGCGATTCTCTTCGCCTCGGAGTTCCTCTCTAAGCCTCTCAACCCCTTAAAGGAGGACCCTCGCAGATACTTGGATGTAGGGGACATGGTGATCGCTAAGGTGCTTAACTTCGACAGGACGAAAAACCCTTCCCTCACAGCTAAAGAGAAAGGGTTGGGGAAAATCACGAAGGGAATCGTAGTGGAGATCGACGTCACGAAGATTCCTAGAGTTATTGGAAGAAGGGGCTCTATGGTGAGCATGTTGAAAAAGGAGACGGGCTGCGAGATCATTGTCGGGCAGAACGGCAGGATATGGATTTCCGGCAAGACGAGGGAAGACGAGATGATCGTGATGGAGGCTATCAAGAAGATTGAGCGGGAAGCCCATACAAGCGGGCTAACCGACAGGGTCCGTGAACTCATATTAAAAATGAAGAAGTCGCAAGGAGGGTGAAGTGGAGTGCTGAGTTCAGCTCCAACCAAGCTGATAAGCGATGATGGAAGGAGGGCTGATGGCAGAAGGCTTGATCAGCTCAGAGAAATCAAGATGGAGGTAAGTACGCTGAAAAATGCTGATGGCTCTGCCTGCGTGGCGTACGGCAAGACCAGAGTTATGGTCGCTGTCTACGGGCCCCGGGAACTTCATCCAAAGCACTTAGCTCTACCCGATAGGGCTATTCTCCGCTGCAGATACCACATGGCTCCCTTCTCTGTAGAGGTGAGGAAAAGTCCAGCTCCTTCAAGGAGGGAGATCGAGCTCTCCAAGGTCATAAGGGAGGCCTTAGAGCCAGCTGTATTCACTGAGCTCTACCCTAGAACGTCAATCGATGTTTTCATTGAGGTATTGCAAGCCGATGGCAGCACTCGCTGTGCAAGCATTACTGCTGCTTCTCTAGCTCTTGCAGACGCTGGAGTAGCCATGCGAGATTTGGTGGCCGCAGTAGCTGTAGGCAAGGTTGAAGGTAAGCTGGTGCTGGACGTCATGGATGTCGAGGACAAGTATGGTGAAGCTGACCTTCCAGTGGCTATGATGCCCTCAAAGAAGGCTGTAACTCTAATTCAGATGGATGGGCAGCTGACCTTTGAGGAGTTCAAAGAAGCCTTCAATCTAGCGGTGAAGGGCTGTAATCAGATCTATGATTTTCAAAAAGAGGCTCTCCGCAGACACTTCGCTCCTAAGATAGAGGAGCTCGAAGGAGGGATGAGCAGTGGCTGAGCGAGTAATTCCCAGTGTGAAGAGGAAGCAGCTTCTCGAGTTGGCTGCTAGAGGAAAGCGCATCGACGGCAGAGGACTTCTCGACATGCGCCCTGTCCAAATAGAAACCGGGGTGATAGAGAAGGCTGAAGGCTCAGCAGTTGTGCGCCTTGGCTCAACAATGGTCATGGTAGGCGTCAAATACGAGATCGGGAAACCGTTCGAAGACACTCCTAACGAGGGAGTTCTCTCCGTAAATGCAGAGTTTGTCCCTCTAGCATCTCCTACCTTCGAGCCAGGACCCCCCGATGAGAATGCAATAGAGCTAGCCCGTGTCGTCGACAGAGGGCTCAGGGAATCCAAGTGTCTTGACTTGGAGAAGATGTGTCTCATACCAGGAGAAAAAGTGTGGATTGCTTGGATAGACATCTATGTACTTGACCATGACGGCAACTTAATAGATGCGTCCGCTCTTGCAGCCATCAGCGCTCTTCTCGCATCAAAGATCCCTGAGGCAAAAGTGGAGAATGGAGAGATTGTGCTGACTGGCAACTATGTAGTCCCGCCTATAAGAGATAGGCCAGTGGCAGTGACTATAGGCAAGCTCGGCGATCAGCTGATTGTTGATCCTTGCTTTGAAGAGGAGGAGGTTCTAGACTGCCGCTTGACTGCATCCTTCACAGAGGGCGGGCTGCTCTGTGCCATGCAGAAAGGGTTGCCTGGGGCTTTTACAGCTGATGAGGTAATCAAAGCAATTGAGATAGCTAAAGTTAAAAGTGAGGAGCTGCGGAAACTACTTCCGCCGTTGGTGACGCAGCATGGGTAGAACGAAAACCGTCGGCCCTGCTGGAAGATTTGGTCCACGCTATGGCTCAACTATTCGTAAGAAGGTTAAAATGATCGAAGTCAAGATGAGGGCTCCTGTGAGATGCCCCCGATGTAGGACCCCCGGCTCTCTCAAGAGGCTCTCTGTTGGTGTGTGGACTTGCCGCTTCTGCGGCTTAACTTTTGCTGGAGGAGCCTACGTACCTCAAACAGCTCTAGGCAAGACCTTCACTCCCGAGGAGTTCAAGGTAAAGGCTAAGAAGTAGAACAATGCCTTTTCTTCTCACAACATCCCGCAGACCTGCTCAGAGAGTTAGAAGCTTTTGCAATGATATAGTCCATATCTCCCCGAAGACCTTCCTTAAGCAGAATCGAGGCAAGCGGAATCTCGCCGAGTTGGCGGTAGAGATCTACGATAAGAACTTAGATGGCATGATCCTAGTCTCAACATCCAAAGGCAATCCCGGCAAAATAGACTTCTACACCATAGTTGGAGGAGGGAAGCTGCGCAGGCTCCTAGCAATGATCATAGGCGGAGTCAAGCTGCTGAGGGAGATGCCATATAAAGCCCCAAGGATTCCCTTTCGAAAGCTCTACGTAGCATACATTGAGCCTCAGGAAGAGCTGGTTACCCTCGCCACCTCTCTTTCGAAAGCTTTGAAGGCCCCCCTCATTAACCTCTTTGCACCGCCAGATAACGGCGCCGTAATTCGTGTCGAGCCGTCTAGAAAGTTTCTAGCCGCCCTCTCTATAAGAGACCTCGAATCGCAGCTTCCTTGTGGCCCTCTTATTAACGTGAAGTTCTTCTACTACCTAGGTGATGAAGGATGGACGCGTGTGCCTCCATTACCATAATCTTTCCAAACAGACTGCTCTGCCAGTTAGTCTACAATGCTCTCCTCCCAGAAACGCGCACTCCCCCCTCCGAAAGGAGGGTGGCTAGCGTTGATGTTAAGGGAAACCACCTCCTCCTGTTCATAAGGGCTGACTCGATAGCTGGGCTTAGAGCTCTACTAAATGCATATATTAGGTGGATACACTTAGCCTCTCAAATTGCCCTTGAATTCAGCAGGGAGGATGAAGATAATGGCTGAGCAACTTCCACCACAAGTTCAGATGCAGCTAGCCCGTCTACAAGATCTTCAAGAGCAGCTCAGAGCCATTGTACTAAGGAAGCAGCAGATCGAGCTGGAGCTACGCGAAGTGGAGCGCGCTCTAAAGGAGACTGAAGACCTCTCAAATGATGTGCCCATCTACAAAAGCGTAGGCGCTCTGCTCTTCAAAACAGAGAAGGAGAAGGTGGTTAAGGAGCTTGGTGAACGCAAGGAGGAGCTAGAGCTTAGAATTAAGACACTTGAACGCCAAGAAAGCAGAGTGAAACAGCAGCTTGAAGAACTGCGCAAGAGCATACTGTCCTACACCTCGCAGTTCTCAGCTGGTGGAGGTAGCTGAATAGAGGAGGCTCCATGCCCAGCTTAAAGGAGATCTGCGAAGCCGCCGAAGAGGCAGTGCGTAGCTATATCCTTTCCAAAGTGAGGCTCTCTGACGTTACTCGGCTTGACATCGAGGTAAAGCTCCTAGACTCCGAACGGCTCCTCTTTGAGATCTCCGTAGACCTTGAAGTCAATCCCCTACTTGACATAGATGCAGAGAAGCTGGCTGAGGAAGCCATAGACAAGGGCTTTGAAGTGATAGGCAAAGCAGCCGGAGGAGGAAGACCGCATGAATCTAAGTAGCTTCACCGAACTGGTGAAGAGGGCCAAGGCCATAGCCATCTTCTGCCATCATAACGCAGACCCCGATGCCCTCGGAAGCTCCTATGGAGTCCGCTGGATATGCAGTAACCTAGCTCCATCGGCTAGAGCAGACATCATTGCAGTGGGAGGGGCAAGCTCCCTCTCTCTGCAGCTGCTTAGCGAGCTCAATATAGCGATTTCCTTCCTCGAGGAATGCTCCCCCACTAATTATGACCTCTTCTTCATGGTGGACACAAACTCCTTCACTCAGCTCTCCCCCTACGATGAGGAAATCTTCTCTTCTACGACTCCGCTTATCGTGATAGATCACCATGCTGTTAAAGAGGAAGTTAAGACAAGAACCTCCTTCTCCTTCATCGATCCCAATGCAACCAGCACTGCAGAGCTAGTGTTCTCCCTTATGGAGAGCTTGCCCCTTCCCCCTCCTCCAATGGAGGTCTCCCTCCTCTTGCTGGCAGGAATAGTCTTCGACACAAGGCGGTTCGCCATAGCTTCAGTTAAAACCTTCAGTGTGGTTGCCAAGCTAGTGGATTTAGGCGCTAACTATAACTTGGTGCTGAAAGCTCTTCAAACGAAGGTCTCTTACAGCGAGAGAGTTGCTCGCCTTAAAGCTGCGCAGAGAGCACAGCTCTATTTGGTCAACGACGACCTTGTAGTAGCAGTATCTCACGTCGGCTCCTACGAGGCCTCAGCAGCTCGATCATTACTTGAAATAGGCGCTGACGCAGCTTTCGTAGTCTCCGAGAAGGACGATGCAGTCCGGGTCTCTGCAAGGTGCAACAGCCATTTCGCTGAGAAAACCGGGATGCACTTAGGCGTCGATGTGATGGAGCCCTTAGGCAAGCTCATTGGAGGTGCTGGCGGGGGGCACTCCATGGCTGCTGGCGCTAATGGAACTGGCAGCGCCGAGTATGTGATTTCTCTCTTAGTGGAGCTCTTGAGGAAAAAGTTCTCCGAGAAGGGTTTATCCTTCAAGCCTCTGAAGTAATCCTACTCTGCAAGGAGTAGCTACCTTTATCTCAAACAGTTTCTACGCAGTCATGCCCATGGTGTCAGCGTTGCCTCCAGCAGTGATCTTCGAGCAGGTGTCCTACAAGTATCCTCGATCGGAGGAGTACTCCCTTAAGAAGGTTAACCTCCGCATAGAGCAAGGCGAATTTGCAGTGATTACTGGCCCAAGTGGCTGTGGCAAATCCACGCTGTGTAAGTGTATCAATGGGCTGATCCCTCACTCTTATGGGGGTACCTTTAAGGGAAAGGTCATTGTACATGGAAAGTGCACCTTGGAGCATCCTGTCTATGAATTAGCTCAACTTGTTGGACTGGTCTTCCAAGACCCTGAAAGTCAGCTCTTCTGCTCTACTGTTGAGAAGGAGATAGCCTTCGGATTGGAAAACCTGGGCTTGCCTAGAGAGGAGATTCTCGCTAGAGTTGAGGAGGCACTGGATCTCCTCGGCATAGCTCATCTCCGATATAGGGCTCCCTACGAGCTAAGTGGTGGTGAGCAGCAGAAGGTTGCCATAGCCTCCTGCATTGCTATGCGGCCCAAAGTGCTAGTTCTCGATGAGCCCACAGCCAATCTGGATCCTCTCAGCGCTAAAAGCGTCTTAGATGTGGTCTATGCTTTAAACAAAAAGTTAGGTGTTACGGTAATCCTTGTGGAGCATAGGCTTGAAATGATTTCTCATCTGGCATCCAAGCTCGTAGTAATGTATAGGGGCGAGGTACTGACCCAAGGGCCGCCTCGAAAGGTGTTGTTCAGCTGGAAGATCCTTGAAATAGGTGTAGGACTGCCCAAACCTCTTCTCATAGCGCTGATGCTTGCTGAGAAGGGCTTTCCTATAGAGGCTCCGCCGCTGCTGCCCGAGGAGCTTGTAGAACTAGTCGCTGGAGGTGAGGAGCGTTGATAGAAGTTCAAGATCTCTGGTTCAGGTACCCCGAAAGCGACTATGTTCTGAAAGGTATTTCCCTCGAGGTGCCCCGCCAAAGCTATGTAGCTATTCTAGGAGAGAATGGTGCTGGCAAAACCACCTTAGTGAAGCACTTCAACGGCTTGCTAAAGCCTACAAGAGGCAAGGTGCTGGTATGCGGCTTAGATACCCGAGAGCACTCCGTCGCCTCCCTAGCAAGGCGTGTCGGGCTAGTCTTTCAAAACCCCGACCACCAGCTCTTCGCCAACACAGTCTACGAGGAGGTTGCCTTCGCTCTGAAGAACTTCGGTTTCCCAGAGGAAGAAGTAAAGCGCCGAGTTGAAGCAATTTTAGCTGAACTGGAGCTTGACCGCTACCGTGACAGGTCTCCCTTTCTTCTCAGCATGGGGGAGCGAAAACGCGTGGCTCTAGCCTCTGTACTCTGCTACGAGCCTGATGTCCTTGTGCTAGATGAGCCAACTACCGGGCAAGATCACAAGCAGAAGGAAAAGCTAGCCGAACTTCTTCAACGCCTCGTTGATAAAGGCAAAACAGTTGTTGTAGTAACTCATGACGTCGAGTTCGTCGCCGATCACATACCCATATCGATAATCCTCTCCCGTGGACAGATACGAGGACAGGGTAAGACCTTAGAGCTGCTCTCCAACGAGGACTTGCTAGCTGAAACCTTCCTGTTTCCTCCACAGCTAACTGCAATCTTGTGGAAGCTCTCCAAACTCGGCTTACACCCAGCTCCATCAGTGGAGGAGGTCGTGGAGGCAATGCTACAAGCGAGGAGGCAGAGCCCATGAGAGTCTTCGAAGGACTCTACTATGTGAAGAGAAATACTGCCATGCATAGACTTGATCCTAGAGCCAAGCTAGTCTACGTGCTATGCATAACCATCCTCTCAACCGCAGTCTTTCATACAGCTCTGCCCATGATCATGCTCTTCATCTCTGTAATTCCCCTAGCAGTTGAAGGCCGCGTCCTCCGAAGACTCCTAAGCACATTAAGGGGAGGTGCCATGCTTGCAGCCTTCATCTTCATCTTCAACTTCATAGGACGCCTATGGAACATCGGCTTCGTCAGCCCATCCTCTCCAGAGTTTCTAGAGGCATTAATGCCCTCGCTTGCCATGGCGCTACGCTTTCTCACGCTCATCGCGACCTTCTCAATATTCTTCCTCACAACTTCCCCAGATGACTTCGCCCAAGCACTCGTGCAGATGCGTCTTCCCTATGACTATGCCCTCACTTTCACCATGGCCATGCGGTTCATACCTACCCTCGCACGAGAGGCACAGATAGTCGCTGATGCTCAGAAGTCCAGGGGTCTAGAACTTGAGAAGGGCGGGTTCATGCAGAGAATCCGAAACTACATTCCGATACTAGTTCCCCTCATCGTAAGCAGTTTCAGAAGGGCTGAGACCATCGCTGATGCCATGGAGTCTAGAGCCTTTGGAGCCTCCAAGAAGAGAAGCTTCCTCTATATGCTGAGGTTCAAGCTCAGTGACACGCTGTTCTCCGCCATATGCATAGCTATAACAGCTGCAATCATTTGGCTAAGGTTATCTAGCTTTCTCCCTCCCTAGCTGCTGCAGCTCCTTCAATACGGAAATCTCGTCAAGCATCTTCGCAGTAACCTTACTCCAGATCACACCTGGCGGTCTAGGCAGATTTGTATGAGTCTCCAAGATCCTTGTTGGAGTTACCACAACATCTATTGGGATATCGTGGTCCTCAAAGGGGAGTTCATCAACTAGTTGAAGGTCATGGACTGTAGTTGCGATGGGTGTCTTTTCATCAACCAATTCCATCTCGCGTAAAACCGCATACTCCATTTCGCTGTAGCCGCCTCCCTTGCCCACCCTTGCTCCATATGGAGTGACGGCCACTGAGCCCGCTACTATCAGATCCGCCTTCTTCACGAACTCCTTAAGCTCCTTAAGCCCCACAATCCTTCCAAGCATGAATGCCCCCTTGATCGTTGAGGCAAAATCTATGTCACGTACTCTAGCCGGATCTAGAAAGATGAATCCTCTTCGTAGCCTTGGAGTCGGCATGATTAAGAGTTTGCCATATAATAGTGCAAGCCTCCGCACTTCTCTTTGGGGCGAATCGGGATTCACCTTAATTACCTTCGCTTTAGCGAAGACAGGATGTTGAGAGAGCTTTAGTGCAGCTCTCTCAGCTCCCATAAAGTTTGGGATTCTCCCATAGATAGGCTTTGGAGGAAGTGCTACTCGCTTCTCCTCAAGCAGCCTCCAGATCCTCTGCCTAATTTCCTCCTTTTTAGAGGGTTTGTAGCCGCTCATGGCGCGCCCTCGATAGCAAGCTTTAAGATATTCATCCCTTAAAGTTCAAGTGAATGGGGCGTGTATATGGCTTCCGTCAAGCGCATCATGTCTGAGCTAGCTGCCTATGTCGCTGCAATCGCCGATGCGCTGGATAACAAGCAAGTAGGTCAAGTGATAGATCTTCTCGTGAAGGCACATGAGCAGAAAGCCAAGATCTTAGTGATAGGCGCTGGCAGATCAGGCCTTGTGGCTAGAGCCTTCGCTATGAGGCTCATGCATCTTGATTTCAACGTTTACGTCGTGGGTGAGACTATAACGCCTGCGATAGGTCCCAACGATATTCTCATCGCGATTTCGGGCTCTGGCTCTACAAGGCTTGTTGTAACAGCTGCTCAAATAGCAAAGGAGATAGGCGCTATCATAGTTGCCATAACCTCCTACAGAGACTCCCCTCTAGGGAAGCTTGCAGATTACTTGGTCATCATTCCGGGGCGCACAAAAATAGCTCGAAGAGATGACTACCTTGCTAGACAGATCATAGGTGAGCACGAACCCCTAGCCCCCCTAGGCACGCTTTTCGAAGTCTCCTCCATGGTGTTTCTCGATAGCGTAATCTCTGAGCTGATGGCAAGATTAGGCTATACGGAGGAGAAGATGAAGGCTAAGCATGCAACAATAGAGTAACTGAGCTAGATACTACCTATACAGGAGCCCTCTTATTTTCTTCTCATAGTCTCTGTCTGAGGAGTTCGCCAAAAGTGCTAGCCCTGTAAGAGTCCCTTCTAGAATGGCCACTAGCTCGGTGATCTCATCGTCGGATAGCCTAAAATCCCGGGCAAGCATCATCAACATAACGATTACTCCCAAAAAGATATGCTTGCCGAGTCCCTGCTCAGCAAGGCTCTCTATGGAGTCCAGTAGGTCTTGAGCAAGGGCGTGCAGTAAATCTGCTCTTCTATCATAGCTCAAGGGAGAAACCCTCCTCGGCTTCAATAACTGAATGCAGCAACTTTTATTAGCTCTTCCATTTAAGGGAGCTTCGAGGCGTGAGTTGAAATACCATGAGCAGCAGCGTCGAGGATCTTCTCTCTAAAAAGATGTCTGAGCTTCTCAGCGTATTTTGGTGGGACCTCTACGAGAAGTCCATAAACCTCCCCCTTGGAGAGCTGCGGCTGCACTTCTTTCTCGATAGTGAGCGTCTATCTTCCGCGTTGAAGTCATGGGAACTCTCCGCTCTGGAGGAGTGCGACGACCTCACAGCGGAGGAGAAGCAGCAGATATTCATCGACATTCAGCTTCGAAGATACACCTTGAACGATTTAAGAGAGCTTCTCGTCTTAGATGAAGTTCAAGAGTTATTAGGTAAATCGGGGGCTATAACTGGAGGGGAAGCCGAGTTCACTCCAAAGGAAGCTCCTCATAAAAAGCTGTACCTCCGCTTCTCTCCGGAGGAGACTCTAAGCTCCCTAATTGCTAGACTTCAATCAGCCTTGAGTGGGGAGCGGTAGCTGCAGAGAGGAGTAAACCTTAAAATACTAAACAACTTTTGCCTTCACGAGAGCCCTTAACGGGTTGACCAGTCATGGTGAAATTCAAGACCACAGAGTACGTCATCAAGCTAATGAAGAACCGGGAGAATGTCCGGAATATAGGCACTTTAGCTCATGTAGACCACGGCAAGACCACCCTTAGCGACTCTCTGTTGATGGCAGCTGGCCTTCTTTCGCCTAAAATCGCTGGCACCGCTCTGGCACTGGACTACGTGGCTATAGAGCAGATGCGTCAGATGACCGTCAAAGCCGCTAACGTCTCCCTCTACCACGAGTGGGAGGGCAAACCATACGTCGTGAATCTAGTGGATACCCCTGGGCACGTGGACTTTACGGGGCACGTCACCCGCTCTCTCAGAGTAATGGATGGCGCTATAGTGGTCGTAGACAGCGTTGAGGGTGTCATGACAC
>JAGHCH010000055.1 GCA_021160575.1 Thermoproteota archaeon
GAGGGAGTTTCCTTTTATCTTTTGCTCGCATGCATGGAAGGAAAGATTTTATTTTTCAGTTTCCATTCTTCTTAAGGGCCCGAAGAGGGCTCGTAGCTCAGCCTGGTGGAGCACCCGGCTGATAACCGGGTGGTCGGGGGTTCAAATCCCCCCGGGCCCACCAATTTAGCCTCCAAATCGTAGGATGGCTGCTATTCCTCCAAAGGCCCTCTTCAGACCTTCTCCCTCGTCTGTTTCCGCCGAGATCACTTCAATCTTAGCTCCAGAAAGCTTTGCAAGTTCCGCCAGGTGTTCGATCAAGGTTTTTGCTTCGACAAACTCCATCTCTATTCCGCACTTCTCGCACTTAGGTCTGCTGTATTTGCATTCCTCCAGCTTCTTGCCTTCCACGGTCTGCTCAATAATTCTTCCACACTGAGGACACCTATACTTAACTCTGTGAAGATCTAAGTCCCTCGAAACCAAGACCGTATCGACGGCTCCCCGCTGCAGCTTCTCCACGACCTCTTTCTCGCCGTAGGTCACAAGCTCCGATCGTTTAGCTAGATAGTAAAAGAATCTCTGTAGCAGCCTCTTCTCCTCAACAAGCCGGGATTCCTTCAAGAGCTTCTGCGCCCTTTCAATCAACTCATATATGCCAGGCTCTCCCGTATAACTTAAGTCGACAACTCCTAGAACCTTCTGCTTCAACTCGTAGTGCAGATAATCGCCATTGACGAACTCGTTTTTAGTGGGGCCAGGGCCTCCCACCACTATGCCTTTCAGGTTAGGCGTGTTGAGGAAGATCTCATTGGCATGTCTACCAACTCGTTTGTAGAATTCATGTGCCATTTGCTCGATAATCCGCTCAAATCGGCGGGCAGACTGTCCTCCAGCATCATGCTTGCCCGGCACCCCTGACGTTATGGTTTCAAGAATTTCAACACTCCTACCCTTCAGCTTAGCAAAAGTCGCCTCGCTCCTATCCATCACTATTAAGCCATATGCCTCCTTTTCAGCGAGCATCTCTTTTAGAGGTTCAAGGTAGAACTTACTATCACATCGATAAAGGTATATGCTTATAGGCTCAGGAGGCTCAAGAACATAGATCTCTATTTTCTCGCTTCCCGCCCCCTCTTGAGGTATTGCTCCGCAAAAAATCACTAGCCCGTTTTCAGGAGGTTTTCTGAAGAGCTTCAAACGCTGCATGATGCTTTCAAGAGCATCTTGCACGTTCTTTCGAGTAGACTTGGACTTTATGTTGGCTGCCGTCCCATACTCCTCTCGAAGAACACTCATAACATCCCCTATCTGCCGTGAAGGAGGTATGTAAAGTGAGATAAGCTCAGTGCCTCTACCCCGCTTCTTATCCAGCTCCTCTAACAGCTTCTCAAGCAAGTATACTTCAAGCGAGCTGCGCTTGGAGGACACCCTTCCACCAACTCCTTCCAGCGACACACAATCAAGCCAAGTTTATATATGCTTAGCCATCCCTACGAAAATTTCGGACGTGAATTTCATGCCACGCATAGTCATAAAACTCAGTGGAAGTTATATTAATCCAGTTCAGCCTCCATCAGCTATAGAGTCGTTCGCGAGAGCCATCAAGGAAGTACTATCAATGGGTTTCCAAGCAGGAGTAGTAGTTGGAGGAGGCCCTACCGCAAGGAGCTACATCTCCTCTGCCCGAGCACTGGGAGCAAGTCAAGCTCTCTGCGATCATTTAGGCATCCTATCCTCAAGGATGAATGCCTTCCTTCTAATATCCTCCCTTGGAGAAGCGGCGTATCCAGTTCCTCCAACGTCAATCGAAGAAGCCTTACGAGCCGCTGCGTCCGAAAAAGTCGTGGTCATGGGAGGGCTGCAGCCAGGGCAATCTACAAATGCTGTAGCCGCCGTCCTTGCAGAGTTGATCAGCGCTGAGACTTTGATAAATGTCACAACGGTGGACGGTGTCTATAGCGAAGATCCAAAGAAGGTCCCAACCGCCAAGCTGTACAAAAAGCTTTCCTACAGCCAGTTCGCTGAAATCCTTTCAACTAGACGCGAGGAAGCCGGAAAATACGATCTCTTCGACACAGTGGCGTTGAACGTGGTCTCCCGCTCGAAGATCTTAGTACACATTATAAGCGGAGAGCCGCCAGAAAACATAATACGTGTATTAAGGGGAGAAGACATAGGGACGTTGATTTCACCCACTTAGAGGGGTTTGCCTTGGCTAGAAAGAAGATGGAGCGATGGGGTCCTCATAGCCACTGCATTGTTTGCGGGGCTGCAATACCTGAAGGCGAGAAGTTCTGTTCCTCAACTTGTAAAGCCAAGTATGAAGAGGAGGAGGCGCGGTATAAGAGGTCACAGAGGAACTTGCTGGTGATGATGCTCCTCATGCTGGCTTTCATTGCAACAGTAGTCTTCTTGCCATACTTAACGAGGGGTCCTTAAGGAGTAACTTTAAACGAGGAGAAAAGCCCTTAAACTTAGATGCTCTTCCAATACGTGGAGCGGGGGTGCCCGAGCAGGTCAAAGGGGCGGGACTCAAGATCGGGCGGATGGGTTATCCCGTGGCGTAGGCCTTCGTGGGTTCAAATCCCACCCCCCGCACCACCTTTATACCTGTCAATAGCTCCTAGGATTCTCTTCTCCGCCTCTTCACGGTTTCTCCAGCCAGTAACCTTCACCCACTTGCCTGGCTCCAGCTCTTTGTAGTGTTCAAAGAAGTGCTTTATCCGCTCTTTCAAGGCATCTGGCAGATCTCCAACGTCCTTCACTGCGCTATACGATGGATCGATCTTCTCCACGGGAACGGCAATGACCTTGGCATCGGGCCCCTCTTCATCCTCCATCTCGAGCATCCCTATGGGTCGTACTCTAATCACCGTTCCCGGTGAGCAGGGCTGCGCGCTGATAACCAGAACATCTACAGGATCTCCATCTTCCTCTAGGGTCCCCGGAATGAATCCATAGTTGAATGGATAGTACATGGCAGTATACAGAAACCTGTCTACAAATACGAGCCCCGATTCCTTATCCACTTCATACTTCACATTGCTTCCCATGGGAATTTCAACAACAACGTAGACATCGCTAGGCGGGTTCTTTCCAGGTTTCAAGTCCTTTATGCCCATTTAATTCACCAACCTAACCTCTAGCTAGCGTACTTATATTTAGCCCATGCGCAATTTTCTCTCGTTAACGGCGGGATTTCAATGAAGTTCTCAAAGAAAGAGGCTGTTGAGTTGCTCATTGCTTGGATCGTACTCAGCCTATGCTTCTCCCTTCACCTAATATTCAGAGCAATGCCCTTCACCTTACTCCCTGTCATCGTGCTCATATACTTCATCTCGGTTGGGCTCAGCTTCGTCGTCCACGAGCTTACACACCGCTATGTAGCCATAAGGTACGGCTACCTCGCCTTCTTCCACCTCTGGCCGCAAGGAGTCTTACTAGCTCTACTAGTCTCCCTGATCTCAGGAGGAACCATAATCTTCGCTGCTCTAGGCGCGGTTTACATAATCCCTCTAGTTCACAGAGATTTCAGTTCAAGTCTTAGAGCTGAAGGAGTCATCGCTCTCTCAGGACCCCTCTCCAATCTTGTGCTTTCCTTAGCCCTCCTGCCATTCGCCTCCTTCACGGGAATCTTAGGCATTATTGCGAGAATCGGCGTAAGCGTTAACATATGGCTCGCTGCCTTCAACTCCATCCCTATACCCCCCCTAGACGGATCAAAGGTATTTCAGTGGAATAAGGCTGCAGCTCTCCTCCTGCTAATCGCTTCATGGTCTTTGGTGCTTCTGAGAGGTGTTATGCTTTGAAAAGTTCTCTGCTTGAAGAGTATCTAGCAGCGGGGTACTGCTTAGGCAGTCTATTTAAGGGGTCCTTAATCGTTATAGGGGATAGCGGATCCTCTCTAGCGAGGCCGTATACTCTCTCCCTCGCCTCTGGAGCAGCTGCAACTGGAGCTAGGATCTTCTTCAAGCACGGCATCCCCCTTCCCTATGCATGCTTCGCCACTAAATGGTTGAAAGCCAAGGCCACAGTATACCTAAACCTACCCCCTAGAGAGAGCACTCCTCAGATCATTGTTCTAAGAAGTGGAGAACAGCCAATCAAAGTCCCCAACCGCAAGATCTCCCTAAACTGGAAAGTTGCTGAAAGCTTCCAAGAACTCCCAGATCTATCCAGCAGCTATCTCTCTAAGCTCTTGGAGGTGGCAGGAAGTACCTCCAACCCTGCCATGGTCACCACCGCAGTCTACAGGGAGTGCCTTCCGCTTCTGCCCATGGCATTAAGCCGCTTGGGTTTCAATGTTACAACGACCATGTTCTTCGTGGAATCTCCGATAGATGAATGTGAAAACCGTGTCCGGGAAGTTATGGAGGCATCTCGATCTACACTAGGGCTACTCCTAGATCCCTCCGCTACCGAGATTCGCATACTTGATCAACACGGAACACTAGTCCCCTCCTCAACTAGAGTCTCCATAGTTCTCAGAGCTCTATTGAGACGGGGCCTCCGCCGCTTCCTAATACCGTCCTCGCTGAAGCAGCTCTCTACTCATGTGAAAGCACTTGGAGGAACCGTCACAGAATACCCCCAGGACACACCTCCACGAAGACCTTGGAAAGAGGTAGATGCCATGGTAACCGTAGACTGTCACGTGATTCTGCGCAAGCTTCCATGGATTGATTCAATTCTCGAAGGCCTCTTGATAGCATCTGAAGCATCTTCAGGGAATCTCCCAAATAATTTGAAGAACCCCTAGGCATGCCAACTCAACGATTAATGCAGCACAAATGACGCCCACAACCACAGACAGGCACATCTTTTTTACATCGATCCCTAGGACGTAGGCTGCAATAGTTCCAGTCCATGCCCCTGTGA
Source organism: Thermoproteota archaeon (assembly GCA_021160575.1). Taxonomy (GTDB): domain Archaea; phylum Thermoproteota; class Methanomethylicia; order Methanomethylicales; family JAGHCH01; genus JAGHCH01. Next base: position 4,861 of record JAGHCH010000055.1, read on the forward strand.
ACGGTAGGGGTATGGCAACG
>JAGHCH010000104.1 GCA_021160575.1 Thermoproteota archaeon
AATATAGCCCTTCTCCCTCAGCTTCAATATCTGCTTGTAAACAGCCACCCTCGAAATGCCCAGCTTCCTGCTGATTTCCTCCCCTGAGATATACTCTCCTTGACGCTGCTTCAAGATCTTCAGTACGTCGTCGAGACTTCTCTTCAAAGGCTAACACCTTCTCGCGCTAAAAGATTCTCCACCCTCCTCTCCAGCTCCTCATACTTCTCCAGCAGCAGCCTACCCTCCCTCGTGAGCTCAGCCTTGCCCTTCTCCCTTCCACCCCTACTCCTCTCGACAAGCGCTACTCCAAGAGCCTTCTCCATGTTCCTGATGTAACCCCACAGATATCTATACGACATCCCCAACCTTTGCGCAGCTTTCTGCAAGGAGCCCTCTTCGCTGACCACCTTCAAGATCACATAGCCGCCTCTTCCAATCACCGGTTTTCCTTCATACTCCAGCCAGAGCTTAAATTTAGGCCTAAGTTCCCTAGACAAGGGCGTTCTCCTCCGATAGACTTTTGAAGCTTCTACGAGCTTGAAAAGCGTTAAGTCACTTGGTGGGACAATGTATGCAACTCTTCTGCTAATAGCTGCCTGCTTTCTCCTTAGCTTGTACACATGGTACTGCGATCCATCGCTGCTACGCCTCCTCTCCTTCACTGGATCCGGGCTCCTAAGCCTTAAGCTGTGGACCCCTATCACCTCCCTCTTCATCCACGGCGACTGGGCACACCTACTGGGCAACATGTTCTTCCTCTACGTCTTCGGCTCCACCGTTGAAGAGGAGCTTGGAGCAAAGAAGATGCTAGCAGCCTTCTTCACAGGGGGTGCTCTAACCTTCCTTCTATCAACGCCCTTCTACTCTCCTCACATGATGCTCATAGGCTCCTCAGCAGCAATCTTCTCACTGGCAGCCGTTGCAATTCTCGTCAAACCTCTAAAGTTCTCCTTTCTCATACTAGCCCCCATAAGCGCGGCAGCTTTGGCAATGTTCTTCTACAACATTTACGCCGTTGCTTATGGCTTCTCTGGAAACATCGCATACATCTCGCATATCATAGGCTTTCTCCTAGGGCTCCCCATGGGGGCCTCATGGACCTCCAAGTGGAAAATTAACTTGGTAGTTGCCGTAGCAACCTTTGCAGCTTATTTCGCAGTTCTCTGGCTGCTTTCAGCGTATCTCCCTTATCCATGAAAATGGCTGCTCAGCGTTCTAGCTTCAAGCCCGGGAATGCCGCATGAGTCCGCTCTACACTGCTTGCAGAGCCTAAAAACTGGCAGATAACGCTCGGCAAGGCTTCTCGCCTTATTCAGCTCTTCACATGTAGGCGGTCTCAAGTGGCTCATTCTATACAAGGGTATTAGCGGTATAATGTTCATCATTATCGCGCCAAGCTCAGCAACCTTCTTGGCAACCTTCTCCACCTCTGAGGCGTTGACTTCTGGGATTAACACGAAGTTCACTTTCACCAAGAGCCCTTCATCAACAGCTCTTTCAATGCCTCTAAGCTGACGATCAATAAGCACATTTGCTGCCTTAACTCCTCTAAGCACTTTTCCGCCTAGGAGGACGAACTCGTAGATCTTAGCTCCCACCTCTGGATCCAAGGCATTAACAGTGACAGTTACCGTTCTAACGTTCAGATCAGCCAGCTGCGAAGCCTTCTCCTCTAAGAGGAGACCGTTAGAAGCAAGACACTTCACAAGAAAGGGGAACTCCTCATCTACTATCTTAAACACCGAGAAGGTTTCCCGATTAAATAGTGGTTCGCCGGGGCCAGCTACCCCTACCACCTTCAATTTATCCCCAAAATTGGTATATGCCCTTCTAACCATCTCCACGGCTTCTTCAACTGTTAAGATAGCTGAAGCCACTCCTGGCCTGTACTCACACTTATTCAACCCTCTACTGCAGTATGCACACTGGATGTTACATTTAGGTGCTACCGGTAGGTGAATCCTAGCATACCTGAAGTGAGCGTCATGATTAAAGCAGGGGTGAACCCTCGTGAAATGGGCAAACTTGGATCCAACACAGTGCAAGATTCATCCTCCCTCTACACCAAAGAACTCAGCATTAAAGAATCTTTACCAGTTGTTCACCTACCCGAACTCCCTGATGACTCATCAAAGGGGAACCCATATTAGCTTTAACACATCCCACCTATTACTGGTGATCCTTAATGGCTGAGGAACCCCCGCTAGAGGAGAAGGTCGCATCCATGAAGCCTTGGAACAAACTGCTGATAGCTGAGTCAGACAACTTCATCATGGAGCTCGTCAAACTCCCCGAGCGAACCACCAAGAGTAAGACGGAGCCGGAGCGGGTCTCTCTTCTCATTAGGAGGAGGGATGCCTTCCGAGGGATACTGATCAACGGGCAGGAAGAGTATTCAGACCTCAAGCAGCTTTTAGAAGTCTTCGATTCCCAAGCAAGAGACAGGGTTCTAGAAGTATTAGAGAAGTTCAACATCAAGCAAGTCAAGGTGTACGTGTAGCTGCATCCTCGCTTTGGAGAAAAGCTTTTCAAAGCTCTTTCCCTAGCTTGAAGAAGCTCAGCTACTGGGGGCTATCAGCATGTCTGAGAAGCCTCGAGCAGTCATTCTACGCTTCCACGTCCGAGGACCCGCTTACTACACGAGAGACACCCTCATTAAAATTGAAGGCGTAGATAGCCGGGGCAAAGCAGCCCAGTTCATAGGCAGGAGCGTGGTGTGGAAGTCTAAGAAAGGTAAGCTCTTCAGAGGTAGAATAATCAAAACTCATGGCTGCAAGGGAGTGCTTGTAGCACGCTTCAATAAGCCACTGCCGGGTGAAGCCCTCTCAACCACCGTTGAACTTCTTTAAACGGTTTCTAAATACATAAACCATGAGCGTCGCAATTACCAGAGCAGCCACCGTCACAAGTGGTGGGAAAAGCAGCATGAGGGCAAATGCAACCACGGCAGCTATTAATGGGAGGGCTATCGCCCCCGCTACTGCTCCCCAGATCATCCTCCGCGGCGATCCAGATCGAGCGGTGGCAAGCCATCCTAGAACAGCTCCCACCAGCATCAAGACAAGGAGAACTGTGAATATCTCCATTCAATTGGCCCCCACTCGAGGAGATACTGTGGAGAGAGTTAATGTCTTCCCTCTATTTAACTTTCATAGCGTGGTGTAATGATTGGCTAATAGCGTCCGCGCAGCTCTTTCCTTCCTAACAATTTTACCAGTAGACGAAGCAGATTTAGAAAGCGTCGGAAGAGCTGCCTTCCTTTTCCCCTTGGTGGGTCTTCTTCTAGGAGCAATTTCTGGCACGGTTCTATGGTTAACTAGCTTTGTACTGCCACAACCCCTCTCAGCTCTTCTAGCCCTAGTCGTATTACAAGTGCTAACAGGGCTTCACCACCTCGATGGACTCCTCGACTTCAGCGACGCAGTAATGGTTGTTGGTCCACCTGAAAAAAAGAGAGCGGCTCTACGCGATCAAAGACGGGGAACCGCCGCTATTTTCTCTGGAGTGGCTTCGATAGCGCTGGCATGGTCAGCTCTCTGCAGCTTCTCTGGCTTCGCCTCGCTTCAAGCATTGATAGCTTCAGAGGTCGCGGCTAAGCTTAGCATGGTGTTCTCTGCCTATATAGGAAAGCCTGTGGATCAAGGTTTGGGCTCCATGTTCATAAAAACAGCTAGAAACAGCTATAACCTTCCTGCAGCTATCCTTCTAGCCCTTCTTCCCTTAGTAGTCTCTGGCTTCGTCACTATCGCAGCCCTTGTAGCTGCGCTGATATGCGCATCCCTGCTTGTAGCATACTCCAACAAGGCCTTCGGAGGAGTCACGGGCGACGTCTTTGGTGCCATAAACGAGCTCTCTAGAATTGCGAGCCTTGTGGTGCTAGCCGCTCTAATGCCCATCACTTCACTGTGGCTACCTATTCAGCAGTTCCTAGCGGGGTAAGCCTATCAAGGCGCTTTCACCCCCTTCGAAGGGCTTATAGAGCGTCCAGCAATCCTTGATAGCGAGGGGCCTTCACCGATGAAATTCCCAGCGCTGGTGATGGCTGGAGGCCTGGGCACGAGGCTGCAGCTGCCCATGGCTGAGAAGCCCCTGCTAAAGCTAGCTGGCAAGCCGCTCATCGAATACGTGATCTCCGCAGCTGAGGAAACTGGGGAGATAACCAGAATAGTGATTGCAACCTCTCCGGCGACCCCACAGACAAGAAGATGGGCTGAAAGAAGAGGCTTACTGGTTGTGGTGACCTCTGGGCGAGGTTATGCCGAGGATCTAAGGGAGGCCATCGCCTTAGCCGATTTGCGAGAGCCAACACTAGTGCTTCCCTGCGACACCCCGCTACTTACGGCGGGCGACTTAAAATGGGTTCTCGAAGAATACTCCAAAGACCCCAGCCCATCCCTCGCAGTGGTCGTTCCTCTCAAGCTCTTAGAAGAACTTGGGCTTTCCTCTAAAGGCGGGTTCCCTACCAATGTCTTCGGCGAAAAGTGCCTCCTTACCGGAATCAGCGTAGTAGATGGCGCCGCCCTGCTGAGAGCTAAACCCAGTGAACCCATACCATATAAACTGGTGGTGTGTAGAAGACCAGCATTGGCTGTGAATATAAACACTGTTCAGGATCTCAAATTGGCTGAGAAGCTTCTCGAGAGGAGGTCACTTTAAAAGCTCAGATAAAGGTCTTCCATCCATCCCTCCGTGTCCTCTAACACCTAGTAGCTCGAAAATGGTTGGCGCAAGATCCACGATCTTAGCTCTCTTCAAAGATTTAGAAGCAATTTTGTCTCCATACATCATTAGAATCCCGTCCATTCCCGGATGGCTTGGGTGTGTTTCGTGGCTCGCCCTAAAGTAGGTAGGCACCACGCTCAGCGGTTCCTCTCCTCGCACAATTCCTGTTGAATGGCAATCCGGCTCCGGAATTAATATGAGATCTCCTGCACGCCTCCCCCCCAATCCATACTTAAGTGCTTCCTCCTTCTCCATGACCCTGCAAACCCTTTCTCCTCTCCAAGGATCTCGAAGCTTTGAAAGCTCCTTCTTCAAATCTTGGAGAATCCTCTCTTTGGCGTCTCCACCGCTTAAAATGAAGATGTGACATGGATCCACGAAAAGCGTCTGCGACCTCTGCAAATCCACCTCCATATACCCCTTGCCAGTATCCCTCCAGCACTGATATCCAAGCTTCTTCAACAACACATTCACCCTAAGCTCCCTCTCCACCTTTGTCATGCCGTGATCTGAGTAGATCACCAAGCAAACATCCTCGGGTAGATGCTCTAAGGCGCGGGCAACCATTTCATCCATCAACTTGTAGAAATGTTTCGTATGGTTTCCTTCAATGCCAAAGGCATGCTGCGCCGTATCCAGGAGAGGCGTGTAGAACCAGAGAACATCCCACCCGCTGCTGGTCAGCGCCTTCAAGAAAGTCTTCAATGTCCAGTTTAAAGCCTCCTCCAAAGTCTCCTCGAAAAGTTCTAGATCTATCCTCTGCTGATAAAGGCCAAAGCCGTCACCAGCCCCTGGGTAAATTCCCATCCCCTTCATCAGCTTTGAAGCGAGCTCTCCTTTAATAGCGTCAAGTTTCTTGAAGATCTCAGAGACATAGATCTCTGCTAAACCTTCTTCAAGCCTTAAAAGTTTCAATCTGAAGAAGCCCTTAGAACCCTTGATAGAGGTGGGAAGCCAAGAACTCCAACCACCAACCTCCAGCTGCTCTTTCCTCCCGCTGCAAGCCAGCATCACTCCATGGCCACCAGCTTTCAAAGAGATGCTGCTCTCCCCAACTTTAAAGAAGCCTTCACCATCCTTCAAAGGCACCTTCAAGCGCTGCGACTCCTTCAAGTGAAGATCGTAGTTGAAGTAGGCGCCAACAACGTTTCTAACGGGGGGAGGCCAAGAAAGCGGATAGCCAATAACCAGCTGACTAAAGCCTTGCTTCTCTAGGATGCACCATGCAGGTTCCACGAGCAAGCTTCTGGAATCAAGTCCAAAAGCTGTGTAGCTGTACATGAACGCTCTATCCGTAGATGGCTCAAAAATCAAGTTCCCGGTAATACCAGTCTTCACGGGATAGCAGCCAGTTATCGCTGCTGCGTGAGCTGGAGCTGTAGTAGGTGGAAGGGTGGTCTTTAATCTCTCCACAACAGCTCCACTAGATATCAGCTTACTGAAGGCTGGCAGTTCCCCCTCATCTACGAACTTCCAGAGGAGGTCCGCCCCCAGTGCATCGATGGAGAGCACCGCCACTCTGAGATGCGTCATAGTCAATCTCTCTAGCTATAGCCCTTCCACTAAGGTAAAAAAACTTTTATAGGCTTCTTACCTATCGTTTGGAAAGTAATCCATATGGTGAACTCCATGTCGAAAGCCTTGGTTATTGCTCTTTCAGTGATCGTTATAGTGCTGGTTGTAGCAGTGGTCTACGAGGCGTCAGTGATTCAAAGCCTTCAAAGCGAAAACCAGCAGCTCAAATCAATGGTTGCCCAGCTACAAGAGCAGGTAAGCCAGCTGCAGGAGGAGCTGGAGAAGCCGCACTTTCCACTAGCCGTAGTTGATGACATGGGCAGAACAGTGGCCATTGCCAAGGAGCCCGAGCGCATAGTCTCCCTTGCACCTTCAAACACTGAGATACTCTTCGCTATAGGCGTGGGCGACAAAGTAGTTGGCGTGACACAGTACTGCGACTACCCACTAGAGGTGGTAGAGAAGAAGGAATCCGGAGAGCTGGCTGTAGTAGGCGGCTTCTCAGACATCAACGTAGAGCTCGTGGTCTCGCTGAATCCCGACTTAGTGGTTGCCTTCGGCACTCTTCAGATGCAAGCCGTGCAAGCCCTTGAAGACCAAGGCATTACAGTAATCGTCCTAAATCCAAGCACCCTTGACGACGTTCTTAACGACATTCTCCTCCTAGGGAAAGCCACCGATGCTTATCAAGAAGCCAAGCAGCTAGTCGCCAACTTATCTGCCAGAATAGATGCTGTGAAGAGCAAGGTTGCTGACGCTCCCAAGGTCAAGGTGTACTATGAGCTTTGGTACGACCCCTTGATGAGCGTAGGACCCGGCACCTTCATCCACAATTTAATAGTCGCCGCTGGAGGAGAGAACATCTTTGCCGACGCTCAGACACCCTATCCTGTCGTGAGCGCAGAGGATGTCATAGCGAGGAACCCTGAGGTTATAATATTGCCCAACAGCTACATGATGTATTACAGCATCACCAAGGAGCAGGTCAAGGAGCGCCCTGGCTGGGATGCAATCGACGCAGTTAAAAACGATAAGATCTTCTTCATAGACGAAAACCTCCTGGTGCGCCCTGGTCCAAGGATCGTGGATGGACTTGAAGAGCTAGCAAAAATAATACACCCTGAGCTCTTCGGTGGAACCAGCTGATGAGCCTCCCACCGGAATACGCGAAGCGGCGGCGCTTCTGGTACCTTTCGGTAGCCAGCCTTCTGATCCTCCTCTTTTTCATCTCCATAGCCTCTCTCTGTATTGGCCCAGCCCCTATAACCTTCCAGCAAGCCCTCAAAGCAGTACTGAAGCAAATCCCCCTTCTAGGGGGCTTTTTGGATAGCCAAGGTTTCTTCTCGGATCTCCCTCCTCAAAGCGAAACCATCGTAGTGAACATTCGAATACCGAGGATTCTCACATGCGCCTTCGCTGGAGCCGCCTTAGGTTTAGCTGGCGCAATTCTGCAGGGGATCTTTAAGAACCCGATGGCAGATCCCTACGTAATAGGCGTATCTTCAGGAGCTGCGCTAGGAGCGACGATAGCCTTTGCAACTGGGGTAGGCTTCACCATATTCGGTGCAGCCGCCGTCCCAGCCTTCGCCTTCGCGGTCTCCCTCCTTACAGTATTTCTCGTCTACAATGTAGCTAGAGTGGGGCCCAGAGTGCCTGTCATGACGCTACTCCTCTCCGGGATAGCCGTGAGCATCTTCCTTTCAGCCTTCACCACCCTCCTCATAACCTTCGCAAGCAAAGTCCTCCATGGCATCTACTTCTGGCTACTAGGCAGCTTCGCCTTCGCCAAGTGGTCAGACTTCTACATAGTCTCCCCCCTTACAATTATCGGCTTCATCATAGCCTTCCTCTACTCAAGAGACCTCAACATCATGCTCATGGGAGAAGAGACGGCTCAAACCCTCGGAGTTGAAGTGGAGAAGGTCAAGAAGATTCTGATAGCAATCAGCAGCCTCGTCACGGCAGCAGCGGTCTCGGTGAGCGGCATCATAGGCTTCGTCGGCCTAATCATCCCCCACATCATGAGAATCCTCGTAGGGCCGGATCACCGAGTACTCCTACCAGCCAGCCTGCTGGGAGGCGGCCTCTTCCTCGTGCTATGCGACAACTTGGCCCGAGCCGCCATACCTCCAACAGAACTTCCCATAGGAGTGATTACAGCCATGTTTGGAGGACCCTTCTTCATCTACCTTCTAAGGAAGAAGAAAGGGGAGTACAGCCTCTAGGCATGGAAGGCTAGCAACACTGTTAAAAATAACTTAGTGAGCTGCCGCTTTCTCAAGAAGTTTCAGAGCGTCAACCAAGCTTTTGCACTCCAATGCTCCTTCTCTAAGGAGCTTAAAGTATAGCTGCTTGGCTTCACCTCCCGTATAGTCTCTCTTCTCGATATTGCCGCCTAGCATGATAACTACTTTACCCTGCTTGAGGGCTTCTAGAGCCAGCTCTAGGTTCTTTAAGTTGCCTGGGCCGAAGGGAACATCAGCCACTATGACGGCATCTGCTTTTAAAGCTAGATCCAGTGCTTGGCGGTAAGCTTCATCGCTGATAGGGGAGAATGGTGCTTCAACCGCGGCTTCTAATCCCAAGCTCTCAGCGACAGCATAGTCGTCGTCAAGTAGGTTCACAGCTCCTACGCTAACCGTGAACCCTCTATCCACAAGCTCCATGAATAGCTGCGCACCGCTTCCTCCGCCGCACACCACATGTACTCTTCCCCTTCTACCAGCGGCTACGCCGCGGCTAACTTGGAGCGGCACTATGTAGAGAGTTCCCGTAACTGGGTGGCGTCTCACCTCTACCTTCACGGAGAAGACTTTCTCAATGTTGCTGGGAGTCAAAACTTCCTCAACCGAGCCTACAGCAGCCACCTTTCCTTGATTCATCATCACGAGACGATCGCAATACCTCGCTGCCAGATTCAAGTCATGAAAAACGGCGATTATCGTGACCTTCTCTTGGCGGCATAGCCTCTTGAGGATCTCCAAAATCTCGATTTGATGGCTGATGTCGAGGTGGGAGGTGGGTTCATCAAGCATCATCACTTGAGGCTTCTGCGCCAAAGCCCTAGCTATAATTACTCTCTGCTTCTCCCCACCACTCAGCTCATTCACTGGCCTATTTGCAAGGTGCCATGTATTAGTAAGCTCCATAGCCCACCGCGCGATTTCATAGTCCTCCCGTCTCTCAAATGCAAGTCTCCCTAAGTAGGGATTTCTCCCCATCAACACGATATCGAGTGCCGTGAAGTTGAAGGTAGTGACTGCCTCTTGAGGAACAACGGCCACCTTCCTAGCAAGCTCTACATTGCTCATCGCAAAGATGCTCTCTTCATCCAAGAAGATTGCTCCAACCTTGGGCTTCAAAATCCGCGCTATGGCCCTAATTAAAGTCGTTTTTCCAGAGCCGTTAGGACCCACTATTCCCAGAAATTCCCCTTCCCTCACCTCAAGCGTTATGCCGTCAAGTGCCTTAATTGAGCCATAGTAGCAGTCAACACCTTGTATTCGCAGCTTAACCCCGGCCATGGTAGTACTCCGACGCTTCCATGAATGCTTGAGGTTTCCTTAAACTTTGCGGGGTGTTGGTGCAAACATTTGGATATGTTTACCGTATGGTTTATTATCTCTTCCTCCCTCCAAACTACCTGTACTCATTTGGCTGTGAAGGTGGAAAGATTGTCCATCAATCACTTCCTAGCACTTCCATCGCTGGTCACTTGTTCTCCATGTATACATGGCGGTGATGTGTGGCTTCACTCAAGGGGACAGCTTCCCATAGACTTCAGCTCCAATACCAACCCTCTCGGTCCCTCACCTAAAGCATTAAAAGCTCTACGCAGAGCTACACGCTATGTTCACCTTTATCCAGATCCTAAGGCTACAAAGCTTAGAGAATCCATAGCTCAACTGCACGACATATCTGCAAACTCCATTGCTGTCTGTGCAGGCATTACCGAGATCCTCTACCTTCTTGCCAAGATTTTCATCAAGCCAGGAGACCTAGCGTCCTCAATAGCACCTACTTATGGCGAGTATGAAGCGGCTGTTCTCAGCGAGGGTGGACGTTTTGAGTACGTGCTATTGAATGGATTCGAGCTTCCTATAGCCCCCTTGGCTGAGAAGTCTGAGAAGGCGAAGCTGATTTTCATCTGCAATCCCAATAACCCTACTGGAACTTCCTTCAAGAGGGAAGATTTGCTGAAACTGCTATTCGAACTTGAAGGACGCGCCATTCTAGTGGTGGATGAAAGCTACATCGATTTTACTAGGCTTGGAGAGCGTGCACACAGCTTAATAAGAGATGCCCCAGAGATGCCCAACTTGGTCGTCCTCAGATCGTTCTCAAAATCCCATGGGCTGGCTGGGCTACGGGTAGGCTACCTAGCAGCTCATCCACAGCTCATCGAAATTCTAGAGAGAGTGAAGCCGCCGTGGAGCGTCAGCGTGCTCGCTGAGCAAGCGGCTCTAGCGGCGCTTGAAGATCAAGAGCATGTACAGCAAGGTAGGCGCATTGTCTTTAAGGAGAAGCCTAGGCTCCAGAAGCTCTTAGCAAGTAAATGTAGGCTTCATCCATACCCCTCCGACGCCAACTTCCTATTAGTCAAAATCCGGCGGAAAGACCTATCTTCAGCAGCCCTTAAGCAGCTGCTGCTCCAGAGGAATATTCTGATAAGAGATTGCAGCAGCTTTCAAAGCCTTGGAGCAAGCCACATTAGGATAGCCATCAAAACTAGGAGTCTCAATAACATGCTCCTCAAAGCTCTAGTGGAGGTACTCTAGTGGCAGGGGATTACACCTACAAGTGGAGAGCTGCACTAGAAAGAGGTCAGCTGCTCGGCCCCGACACTGGATGTCCCTACTATCCATGTCACTTCGAGGGGCAAGACTGCACGTGGTGCTACTGCCCCTTCTATCCCTGTGAGGAGGAGGCTGTTGGAGGGCGCTACGTCGAGTACTCGGAAGGTGGCATGATCTGGAGCTGCAAGGACTGCCATTGGATTCATCGAAGGGAGGTAGCTGAAGCAGTCTTGAGGGCTCTTAAGAAGCTCTCAGATTTCTCTCACGCCTCTCTCCTCAAAGTAATGAGGAGGCTGCTGGAGGAGTATCCTCCTTGACTAGAGCCAGAGTCTTAATGGTTCAAGGCGCATCTTCCCACTCTGGTAAGACGCTGCTCGTGGCTGCTCTATGCAAGATCTTCTTCGACGCCGGGTATAGAGTAGCTCCCTTCAAAGCGCAGAACATGTCCCTAAACTCCTACATCACCAAGGAAGGATTGGAAATAGCTAGAGCTCAAGCTCTCCAAGCCTTTGCAGCTGGCATAGCCCCCGAGGCTAGAATGAACCCTATTCTCCTCAAGCCCAAAGGCAATTTCATCTCGCAGATCATGCTCTTGGGAAAGCCCTACAAAGATGTGGATAGCCGCTGCTACTACTCGGACTTCGCCCTCAAAGAGGGCTGGAAAGCTGTAAAGCGAGCTCTTTCTTCTCTGCTCGCAGACTATGAAGTAGTCTTCATAGAGGGAGCTGGTAGCCCCGCTGAGGTGAATCTCTATGACGTTGAAATAGCCAACATGAGGGTCGCCGAGTATGCCAAGTCGCCAGTGGTGATCGTTGGTGATATTGATCGTGGAGGGGTGTTTGCTTCCCTCTACGGAACGGTGAAGCTCCTAAAACCTAGGCATAGAAAGCTGGTCAAGGGCTTTATTATCAACAAGTTTAGAGGGGATCTGGAGGTTCTCAAGCCTGGAATAGAAGTACTCGAAAAGCTAACGGGCATACCAACGCTTGGCGTGATCCCCTACTTAGAAGACCTTCATTTACCAGATGAGGACTCAGTTTCTCTTGAAGCCTTCACCTGCAAGGAGGCTTCCAAGGATCTGGTAGTAGCCGTCATAAGGCTGCCCAGAATCTCCAACTTCACCGACTTCACTCCTCTAAGATATGAGCCGGATGCCACGCTGGTGTATGTGAAGTCAAGTGAAGAGCTGCGTGATCTCGAGCCGTCTCTGGTAATCCTTCCTGGAACCAAGAACACCGCCGAAGACTTGGCATGGCTGAAGTACAAAGGATTCCCAGAAGTCTTAGCCAGACTCAGAAAGCGGGGAGTTCCAGTAATAGGCATCTGTGGAGGCTTCCAGATGCTCGGCGTGAAGCTCCGTGATCCTCATGGCATTGAAGGGGGTCAACCCAGAGCTTACAGAGGACTAGGATTGCTGGAAGTTGAGACGACTTTTCCAGCTTATCGGAAGAAAACATCTCTCGTGGAGTTCACGGTTTCCTGTGATTGCGACCTCCTTAAAGACGCTGAGGGAGCCGTTTTCAAGGGCTATGAAATCCACATGGGCGTCACCCGCCTCTCGCCCGGTGTGAAACCTGCCTTTAAGGTGATCAAAGACAACGATATTGCCGTTGAAAGAGTGGAGGGTGCTGTAAGCGACGACGGCTTAGTTCTAGGAACCTACATCCATGGGCTCTTCGACAACTCCCTTCTCAGAAGAGCTGTGCTCAACTTTGCCAGGAGAAACTTGGGCTTACCTCCCTTAGCTGAAAGGTCTAGGGACTCTTGGGAAGAGTGGCTCAAATCCCTCGATAAGCTGGCTGAAGTGGTCAGTTCTCACGTTGATCTCGATAGCCTCTGCAAGCTAGCGGGTCTCCCCCCGGTGTGATGAGCATCATGTTCCTTGAAATATTCCTCCCGTTGGCGGTTCTCCTCTTGGCGGTAGTTCTAGATGCTGTCTTCGGCGACCCCCCAAACAGAGTTCACCCCGTAGCCTGGATGGGATGTTTCATCAACTTCTTGTTCAGCCGCCTCCCTACAAGCTGCTCATCTTCTATTCAAAGGTTGCTTGGCGCCATGGCGGCTGTGTCGGTGATAGCCTTGCCAACGCTCACGGTCTTCTACGCTCTCTCACTCATTAACCATGCTCTCGGGAAGGTGGTCTTCCTCATGGTAAGCGCTGTTCTGCTCAAGGTAACGTTCACCGTTAGGGGGATGTGGAAGCACATTCTCCCGGTAGCTAGGTGCCTTGAAGACGGCGAGGTTGAGAAGGCTCGAAGGCTCCTCTCCTACACTGTTAGACGGGATACCTCAAAACTCCCTCCTCAACTCCTGATCTCAGCAGCTGTAGAGACCGTCGCTGAGGGATTGGTGGATGGCTTCGCCTCAGCTGTCTTCTACTACTCCCTGTTTGGAGTTCCCGGGGCCTACGCTTATCGAGCGATAAACACCCTAGACTCCATGGTAGGGTATAAAGAGCCTCCCTACACTCACATAGGGTGGTTTTCAGCCAGGCTTGATGACCTAGCAAACTTCATCCCAGCAAGAATCACTACCCTCCTCATGCTCCTCTCAGCAGCTCTGCTAGGGCTCAATTGGCGAAAGGGCTTGAAGATTCTCGCGAGAGATAGGAAGAACCTCGAGAGCGTTAATGCCGGCTACCCTATCTCAGCCATGGCGGGCATCCTCAACGTGCAGCTCGAAAAATTGGGGCATTACCGTGTGGGAGATCCAGCAGAGGAGCTTAGGGTTGATCACGTCTATCTAGCTCTTAAGATCTTCACGCTCTCCGCCGCTCTCTTCATAGCGCTAATAGCAACACCCTTAGCTCTTCTTGTCCATTTTCTTCTCGTGTAGCCGCCTTTCAGAGGGAGCTCTCCAATGTGGAAGCATCTCGCCTGCTTAGAGGATGGCTCCACAAAAGTTGAAGCAGCCCTCGTCGAGAGGGCTCTACTCGTAAGTTCCTCGGTTCCTCTCAGAGCTTTGAGTTCAGCAGTCTTGAACGGGGGACCTAGGCGCGTGCGCTATATCATCAACTATCAAGTGCCCAAAAACTACAGGGCAAGGAATCCAAAGAGGACGTTAATTAGAGCTGCGCAAAGGCTTGGCATACCCGTTAGAGAAACAGCGGGCTTAATGACTGCCGCCAATATGCGAAACGCCGTTGTTAAGGTCTTCAGAGCTGAGGACGTAGAGTTCCTTTTAGCGGTAACAGCTGGTGTTTCTAACGCTATAGCGATAGGCGACGCGCCTCCAAGAGCTGTTGGGACCATAAATGTAATCGTAATCGTGAACGCAAACCTGCCCTATCCATGTCTAGTTGAGGCGGCAAAGACCATAACTGAGGGCAAAGCTGATGCCATGAGGCTACTCGACGTCAGAAGTCCAACATCACGTCTACCAGCCGTGGGCACCTCCACAGACTCCCTTGTGGTCGCCTGCACTGGTCAGGGATCGAAGATACGCTATGCTGGGTTAGCCACCTCCCTCGGCTCTCTCTTAGGGAAAGCTACACGAGATCTGGTTCTTCAAGCAGTGGAGCGACAAGATGGGCTTTCATGGAGTAGAAGCGCTGACAAGAAGCTCTTCGAGAGGGGAATTCTCCTCGACGATCTTCTACAAAGAGCTGTAACTGTCTTGAGGGTCCGCTCCCGCTCCACTGAGCCTGATAAGCTGAAGAACTCTGTATTGAAGCTCCTTAAACACCCCGCAACTTCCTCTCTAATGGCTGCTGCCCTGCGAGCTGATGACGATTTGCTGGCTTCCTCCTCAAAGGAGGCTATGAAGCTTATGGGCGAGGCAATTGCCCGATACTTCTCGGGGGATGAGGGTTCCAAAGTCTTTCAAAAGTTAGCCCTGCATATACGCCTAAACACCTACACTGAGTGGCTCCTCGCTGGTTTAGCAGCCGGAGTGCTGGCTTCCACGCCTTAGCTCTTTCTCAAAACGTCCTCGACTCCCTTGAAAACTTCGTTAAAGGAAGGCAGTGGCCCTAATACTATGGGTTTCAGCTCCTTCTCCCAGTACTCTTCCACGCCCTTTAAGTGCTTTAAGAACTCATCTACCCTAAACTTCAGTCCATAGAAGCTGAGCTTCCTGTTTATTAAGTCGATGTTGACTGAGATTCTCAAACTGCAAAGAAGGAAGTGGAGGTCGTAGAGATCTCTTGCGAATTTTCTCGAATAAAGAGCTCTTATCTTCTCGCCAATTTCTTCGGCTAAGCTCATGCCATAGAGGAAGGTGAGGGGCACGCCGTATCTGTATTCCTCCAGCTTCACTGTGATGGGTTCTTCGAGCACCTTCTCCCTCCTACTGATCTCCACATAGACGAAGCATAGATCTTTAGGGGAGGTGTATAGCGGGCCTTGCGCAGCTATTCTCAAAGTTAACGTGTATTTGTCGTCTTTTATGACATCCACATGATTTGCTACGCCGAAGAGCTCTAGGGTGTCTCGGATGTTGCTGGCAATTCCGCTCTTCACGGGCTCTAAAGCAGTGAAATCCAGGTCTTCTGAAAACCTGTTCAGCCCGTGGAAAAGCCAGAGGTAGCTACCGCCCTTAAAGACGAGGGGATGTTCACTTAACGAGTAGAACACTAATGCTTGGATGTACCTCTTCTCTTCCTGCCATGGCTTAAGGCGCCGCAGTTTAGCTATTCTTAAGTTACGCTAACCTATATTCAAGTTGTTATCATGATTAGATAGCCAGCTGATGATCTCCTATCTAATCTAAGAGAACTTTAAAACAGCTACTCTCACTACTATCATAGCGGGGAATTCTAAAAACGTCAAGAGAGGTGCAAGCATTTATGCTCTATTCCTAGATTCCTCTAGCAATCCCTGTTTAAATAGATAGAACTTAAAAGCATAGTAGAGCTAACCGCTCTGACCATTAAAGCTGCATAAACCAATTTCTCGAAAAATGAAAACAAGAAAACATAATAATAGTGGACCTAAGCAGCGTTATAATCGCAATAAATCATATTTTTATCCAACTTATTGTGAAATAAAAATGCCTAATGCAACCAAAGAAAACATAATACCTAAACTCAATAAACTAATGATTAGTAGCCCTCTACTTATATC
>JAGHCH010000089.1 GCA_021160575.1 Thermoproteota archaeon
CACTGCCTGCCCTAGGTGGAAGCCGCGTCTAGCTAGTTTGGGCGAGCAACGGGCGGATACCTTCACATAAAGCGGGGTGTTCACAAAGCCTACTAGGATGCTATTATCTTCAAATCTGCTTGGAGAAAAAAGGCAAGAGGTAACGGCGCTGAGCACTTTTTCATCCACTTTATCTTCTAGGTGGAAGCTGTAGATGATGCCTTTCCTCGCTAGCTTGTCTCCCGAGAAGAGTTCATTTAGCAGCTGCGAGAGCAGTTTTCGATAGGATTTTAGCACTTCAAGGGCTTCCATTAGAGCCTCCTCTCTATCGCCTAAACAGATGGCTACTCCGATACTCCAGGCGTTCATCCTTCCACATGCGCTTAGCAGAGAAGCTGCCTCTCGAGCATCTCGAAGAGGTGTATCAGCGGGCTCCGATGGGAAGGTGTAGACATAGCCGACTATTCGCTCAGCTTCGTTGACATCAGCTCCCTTTGAGATAAGGTACTTGATTAGCGAGGTTACGAGCCTCCGCATCTCATCTCTTGTAAGATCTGAGGCAGACCGCCACTCTCCATTATCTTGAGGAGGAATCCCTATAGATTTAAGAAACTTTAGGCATGCTCCTTCATCCCCTGTGAGGCCAGGTAGCAGGGGATCAGTTGTATATTCAAGGGCTTTAACCAGGGGTCTTGTTTCGAAGCCGAAGAGACGGAGACCTATCTTGCGCTCGAGGATCCCCATTCTTTCAGCTTCTTCACAGATGAGCTGGTTCAACCCTGTTAAAGAGCCTTTATCCCCGCAGTCCTGCCTATCGCCTAGTGCTCCAAGGATCGCCAGCTCTGCAGCTTCGCGGTAGAAGGTATTTAGAGATTTAGCGACCAAGAAAGCTATTGACGCGCTGCAAGCATGAACCGTGCCATCAAGCCCTTCCAAGCAGGGGTTGATTTCAAGGCAGCAGCTGGGCTTGGATCCGGTGGGCGGATGGTGATCCACTATAACTATTTGGCAGCCCTGCTTCTTCGAGACATGGGCAATAAGCTCTCCTTGCCCGCTGCCGAAATCTGTGAACACTACCACTGAGTTCTCCCTTACCTGCTCGCAGACTTCCTCGATGTTGTAACTTGTGAGTTGAGGAAGACATCTAAGCTGGAAAGGAGCGCCAAGTTTGGAGAGAATACCACAGATGATTGAAGCTGAAGCAATTCCATCGGCATCTATATGGGAGAAAATGTGAAAGAAGCGGTCTTCCCGGGCGGAGTTCTTGAAGAATTGGGCAATCTCATTAGCCTTCGAGAGGAGGGAGGGATATACCTCCTCCGCCTCTGGCAAAGAATCACCTCGTGGAGGAGCGAAGGAGCACGCTTGCTAGCTCTGGAGAGTACTTCCAGTTCGGTGGCAAAACTCCTCTAGACTTGTAGTACTTTGACAGTCTGTGGATCTTAGATTCGATGAGCTGTAGTCCGCGCTTAGAATGAAGATCCTTCGGGTGCTCTTCGAGATGCCTCCTTATGCGGAGGGCTCTTGAGATTAAGTTCATTAGGTCCTCTGGGATCTCAGGTGCAACACCATGTTCCTTCAATATTTGGAGAATAGATTTTCCGGTTACGGCTTTCACGAGAGGAATGCCGTACTGGTCGCGTAGAACTATCCCTATTTGGGATGGCGGAATTCCCCTCTTGGCCAGCTCCACTACTAGGGATTCTATCTCCTCTGGGCTCTGCTTAACCCACTTTAAGGCACTGCTCTCAATGGGCCTTGTTGAGTGGGATTTGCCTTTCTCCTTGCCGCGCCTCAAGAAGGCTCACCTAAGCCCTCGCTGGAAGCTAAGGATAGCTGACCGCCACCACTATTAAAGGTTACCGCGCCTCTCCGCAAGCCAGCTGAAGAACTTCGTGAAGGCTTTGGCGCGGTGAGAGTATAGGTTCTTCTCTCGAGAAGACATCTCTGCAAAAGTACGGGTGTCTCCTTTGGGGATGAATATTGGATCGAAGCCAAAGCCTCCAGTTCCCCTAACCTCGGAGGCGATATAGCCGTCGACCCTCCCCTTAAAGATTAACGACCTTCCCTTCGGAGTGCAGTAGGCTACAACAGATAGAAAGTAAGCCTCTCTCCTACGTACGCCCTCCATGAGTTTGAGAATCCCGTTAACACCTATTGTCTTGAACACATAGGAGGAGTAAGGACCCGGAAAACCTCCCAGTGCTTCGATGAATAACCCAGCGTCTTCCACAACCACAGGCACATGGTGTTTCCGAGCGGCTACTCTAGCACTGAAGGCGGAGATCCTCGCTAGGTCGTCGCTCTGAATCTCTATCCGCTTAGCTGGCAGCTGACGAAGGGAGATGCCGTATTGCTCGGCTATCAGCGATGCCTCTCTTAGCTTGCCTAGGTTGGATGTCAAGAAGTATACTTCAGTCACGGGTTCTCCTCTCCTCGATGTAGCGCCCTCTCCTCCTAATTTCGTTGACGCGCTCCTTAACGAGTTGAGCGTAGTGTTCCCCAGCGGCGCTAGCATACCCCTCCATGAATCTGGAGAAGCAGAGATCTTTGAGCGAATAGTGGGTGCTCTCAAGGGCGCGCACCATCAAGTGCATGTCTACCGCGTGATGCTCAAGATCCTTTGAAAAGTCGCTGAGCCCGAAGTCTAAGAGGCAGGGGACGCCACTGCATAGGATTACGTTTGAAGTTGTTAGGTCACCGTGCACTATTCCTCGAGCATGCATTGCACCAGCATACTCTCCGAGTTTGAAGAACACGTCCTTGATCTCCTCCTCCGAAAGCCTTGGCAAAGCTTCCTTGAGAACTATACCCTCCAAGAAGCTCATAGCGATAAGGCACTGCTCTAGATCTACCCAGTAAACTGCTGGAGCGGGGATTCCGAGCTTCTTGACCTCAGAGAGGATCTTTGCCTCCATCAGCGTTCTAGTGCTACGCAAGTGGTGATCCAGCTGAGGATTTCTATAAGGCTTGGGCCTCCGGTACTTCACTAAGACTGGAAGACCCCAGAGAGAGGACTTGTAGAGGACAGCTTCTGCACCCTTCTTGATCACCGTGCCTTTATCTATTATCTCCAAGGAACATCCACCTCATCTAACCTCCACCGAGGCTTTACAAAGCTGGCTTCAATGGGGGCGGTAAGCCCATGCGAATACGCTAGAGCTCCAGTCCAAGCAATCATAATCCCGTTATCTCCAGCATACTCGGGAGGAACCACGTGGAAGGAGGCGTCATGTTCCTCGGCTACTGCTCTCAAGATTTCCTGTAGCCTACGGCTTCTGGCAACTCCTCCTGTGAGGAGAAGGCTCTTCTTTCCAGTATGGGCAAGCGCCCTTTCAGCTACTTCGGCTAGCATTGTGAAGGCAGTCTCTAGCAGGCTAAAGCA
Organism: Thermoproteota archaeon; assembly: GCA_021160575.1. Classification (GTDB taxonomy): domain Archaea; phylum Thermoproteota; class Methanomethylicia; order Methanomethylicales; family JAGHCH01; genus JAGHCH01. The sequence continues at coordinate 3,365 of JAGHCH010000089.1, forward strand.
GAGGTCCTCCAGTCTAACCCCTTCATGAAGCTTCCTTAAAGCAGCTGTTAGAAGCCCCGAGTAAGATACATCCTGCCCTTTAACTATGTAGGGAAGGTCAATGAAAACCCTCCCACGGCGTGCCAGCTCCTCCACTTTAGGAACTCCAGGGTGCCCTAGCCCGGCTTCCCTCGCAAAGGTGTCGAGGCAGTTGCCTAGGGCAACATCCAAGGTCTCACCAAAGACACGATACCTCCCCTCGGCGAAGGCAGAGACTATGGTATTCCCCCCGGAGACGTAGACTACGAGGGGGTCTTCAAGATCACATACGAGCCTGCCTATCTCGATATGCGCTACGCAGTGATTGACAAGAACTAGAGGCTTATTTAGAGCTAAGGCCAATGCTCTCGCCACGGTAGCTCCTGTTCTCAAGCAAGGACCTAAGCCGGGTCCAGCCGAGAAAGCTATAGCTGAAAGAAGCTGCGGGACTATGCCAGCTCTTCTTAAGGCTTCCTTAACAACCCCCACTGCCACTTGAGTGTGATGCTGCGCAGCTTCTCGAGGATGAATCCCCCCTTTGGGAGGGATATACTCGGAGTTGACGTTAGAGAGAAGCTCTCCATTGCCAGCTGCTACTCCACAGCCAAAGGTGTGGGCGGTAGATTCTATGCCTAGAACAAGCACTTTCACTTTACTGGAGGAAGCCATACCACCCCTATCTCCAAGGCTCCTAGGCTACTTCTTCTCTTCAGCTTGGATGTACTCTGTGAAGCCGCAATAGCCGCAAGCCCAGCGTGGCTTTGGAGTTTCGTGGTAAGCCATCACTCTGCCACATCTGCGGCATTTTCTGTTCTTCAACTTGATAGTACCAGTTGAGTAATCGTACTCATATAGCTCCCATGCTTTACCCATGGCTACTACTCCTCCTCTTTGGCCTCTTCTTTGGGCTTGTTGCGCTCAATTATATGCTTAGGCTCAAACTTGAGAGCCCTCTCGACGGACTTATAGACGTTGACTCTGACTCTAGTCTTGTTTACTCCATGGGTGCTGGTGATCTTTTTCACATATACGAGATTCTCATCCACATGGAGTAGCTGAGAGATCAGCTTCCTCAGAACCTCTCTCTTCGGAGTTCCAGCTGGAGAGGAGACCTCGAAGACCAGCTCTCTTCTCTCAACAAGCGGGTTGTAGGTTTCGCTGACCAGCTCGATCTGCACTTCACCGCTCATTGAGGACCCTCGCCTCACTAACCGAAGGTCTTCCTTATTAAACTTTTAACCTTCAACGACTTCGAAGAGCGAGAAAAGGCGTTTAGCCTCGTTAGCTAGCTGATCTGTTACCTCTACTACGACTGCGCCTTCCTTGGGCTGCCCATAGATCACGTATGAGCCGCGGGGCAATAGGAAGAAGAGGGGAAGCGCTAGGAGGTCTTCTTCGCCCTCTACTATGAGGCATGTTGTAGCTGGGAGGGCTTTAACTGCTTGGAAGAGGGCCTTTAAGGCTTCCTCTGAGATGTACCCCGGAGGGTTGTAAACTCGAGATGCGTGGTCAAAAGCTTGGGGTGTATAGGGAGGTAATGGAGAGCGCTCAGCTTTAAAATCTATCACAGCGATGTGAGGTGTTACGCTAAAGGATTGAACTGTTCTGAGGCTGATGTCGCCTACCACTACGAGAAAGAGACGTTTTTCAAGGATTTCATGCACCTTTTCGTGGAGGGCAGCTGTGGATTTGTAGATGGTTCCAAATGGCTTTTTGAACACCTTCCTTAGAGTCTCCGGCAACCGATACAGCTTCAGCTGTGTCACCTCACTCTGATGGCGTAGCGCCCAGCTCTCTTTACTCCAAGAATCTTAGCGATCTCTGAGGTATCGGGATCTAATATGACTACTAGTCCACTCCAATCAGTAGAGAAGTCGGTCCCCCCGCAAGAGGGGCAGACAGCTGTATCTTCTTCAATGATGTACTTGCAGGAGCGGCAAGCTTTCTGAAGGATGGCTGGAGCTTTCTTGGGCATTGCTCAACCCTTCACTACTTCTTGGCAGGAACCTTCTCCTCCTTCATCTTCTGAAGAGCCTCTTCTATCCACTCGAGCTTGCCTAGGAAGGGCTGACGCATGGTAAGTCCAATCTTGCTGCCTCGAGTACCACCGCCAGTTAAGCTGACGGTGACTATCCTTGCCCTTACAGGATCTCCTGTCTGTACAATTTTCCTGGTTTCCTTGCCCATTAGAGCACCCCGCCGCTCATCATATACTATATAGTCATCCATAATCTGAGAGACATGTACCAAGCCGTCCACTGGGCCCATCCTCACAAACAGCCCGAACTCCGTGACTTCAACAACCTCTCCTTCGATAACCTCCTGTATCTGTGGGATGAAAACAAGCATGGTGAAATCAGCCCAGTGGTAGGTGGCTCCATCTCCAGGAAGGATTTTGCCTGTGGGAGAAACCTTCACATCAACTACCGCCACGATAACCCCTATATCCTTAAGGACTACTCCTTCATACTTCTCACGTAAGATAGAAGTGGCTACTACATCGAGCGGCTCTTCAAAGCGGTCGGGAGGAATACGTACGACGTCGCGCACCCTCAAGAGCTTAAACATCCGCTACCACCTTAAGGCGCCTAGAAACCAAGACTGCGTGTTGTCTAGGCTACACATATAAGTAGTATAAAAACCTCTTGCCTCCCCCATATCAAATTTCCCCATCAACCATGATATGACCATCCTTTATGAAGAGCGTCGTCACGCCTAAGCGGCGCAGCCTTCTCCGAAGCTCCATGTCATCTGTGAAGACAATCCAGCCTTGATGCGGCGCTTCCTTCTCGAGGAATTCATCTACTGAGGGGAATTCCTCCGATGGAAGGATCAAGCACTTTTCAGCCAGCTTCAAGGCAAGAAGGGCTTTTCTTCTCTGCAAAGGAGGCTTCTCTTGTGAAATTCTCTTGAGTTCGTCAATCACCTTTGAAGGGATAGCTGCTGCAAAAGAAGAGGAAAGAACCTCTTCGAGCCTTGAAAAGAGATCGAAGTGCAGATCTGCTATATGCATGAGGACGTTAGTATCAAGCACTACGAGTCTTCGCCTACTTGATGACGCCATACCCTATCAGACGCCACCTTCCAGCAATAAGCCTACTTATGGCAACGCGCGCCTCATCTTCAGCGCATACAGGTCTTCGAAGCACTATATGAGCTTCATCTTTGTACGCAGCGGTAACAGCGCCTACTGTCACAGCGGACCCCACAACTAGCATCAAGTTCTCCCGGGGCTTGATGTGCTCGACCTTCTTAAGCTCGCGCATTCCAACCACATACTCCAGGAGATGCACATCAATGTGAAGTTCGCTACGAACTGGGGGAAGAGTTCCGGGCTTACCAGCTACATTGCCCACAAGGTTATCAGCCTTGGCTAAAGCAGGGTCTAAGTATGTGCCTACACCAATTAATCCCCCAGGGTGTGCCTCCTTCAGTGGAATACCTCCTGACTTCAAGCTAACTATCGTGGTGTAGAGCGGCTCAAAGGAGACCCTCCCGCCCTTTTCAACTCTTATCCCAGGTCTAATTTCCAATTCGTCGCCAACTCTCAGCACTCCTTGAATTATCGAGCCGCCCAGCACACCGCCTTGAAGCTTCTCTGGGGGAGTTCCGGGCTTATTGATGTCGAAGGAACGGGCGATGAACATCCTGGCTGGCTTGGAGGGATCTCTGCTTGGAGTAGGGATATGCTCCTCTAAAGCCTGTATGACGACATCTACGTTGGCTTTATGGAGAGCGGAGACGGGGATTATTGGAGCGCCTTCAGCTATTGTTCCCTTAATGAACTCTAAGATCTGATTGTAGTTCTCTATTGCCTGCTCTCTCGTCACCAAATCAATTTTGTTCTGCACGATCACTATGTTCTTCACTCCGATGATCTGCAAAGCCACGAGGTGCTCACGCGTCTGCGGTTGAGGACATGGTTCGTTAGCTGCAATCATCAGGATGGCGCCATCCATGAGGGCGGCGCCGGATAACATGGTTGCCATGAGGCTCTCGTGTCCTGGAGCGTCTACGAAGGAAACCCTCCTTAAAAATTGGGTTGGTGATCCACAGTGGGGGCAAGTAGCTTCGGTTGTATAGCATTCTGGTGGAGGGCAGTTGGGGCATTTGCGGAAGTTGGTGTCAGCATATCCGAGCCTTATAGTGATGCCTCTTCGAAGCTCCTCGCTATGGCGAGCAGCCCATACACCACTAAGGGCTGCTACTAGAGTGGTCTTTCCATGGTCAACGTGCCCTGTCAAGCCAATGTTACATTCAGGCTGCTTCTCCTCCACTTTCAGAAGCTTCCTCCTTCTCCTCAGTTTTGATAACCATGTTGATTTGAACTATCTCCTCTGTGATGGTGTTGCCCCTAACTAGCTTTCTCCTACGCTCACCTTTCTTCCTTGGATGGAAGCCGGGAGGCCCTGCGAGGAGCACATAGCGCTTCCCGCCTCCAGGAAGATCTGGACGCATGGGAGCTCCGCTGAAGTCGCTTCCCCCGGTGATGATGAGCCTTTTCCCAGGAAGGTTCACTATGGAACCGTCTACCTCATCGCCGATCTTCAACCCTAGTAAAGCCGCTGCTTTTTCGCCGCTCACTGTCATTTGGTGCGCCTTGCCCGTTGTTGGATCTGAGATCACTATCTTGAATTCCACCATGAGAAAGCCACGCTCGCAGTATTTCCTGGCATGAAGCTACTCGTTGGGAAGGGGAAGAAAATTTATATTGTTTTCGCAGAGCCACCGCTAGATTACGAGGAGCCACTTGAATTTCCTTGAGAGATCCCGCAGCACCTCGAGTTCATCTGTGTTCAGCTCGCTACGATACTTTGTCACTAGGGTTCTAGCATGCTGCTCTGGGACGGCTACGTAAAGGAGGTCGCCTTCGTCGATATGCCTTCCAACTATGATATGACCTTTGATGGATATGGCAACCTTCATCCCCTGTGTGGCTTCCTGAATGGATTGTCCCCTATCTTGGATCTGCATGATGGAGCCTACCCTCGCGCCATCTTCGCGTACTAGGGGGTAACCGGGCTTGATCTTTCCAGCCAGAACTTCCACTCCGACTATGGCTGGCTCGCTTCTTCTAAAGATGAAGCCAGGGAGTATTCGTATCTTACCAGGCCAGATGAGCTGTGACAGCTCTTTGCGCTTCATCTCCTCTTGAAGTTTCTTCACCCATTTCTGGTACTCCTCCACGACGTGGTAGACGATGTTGCTTGCAAAGATCTTGACGCCATGTGATCTAGCCTCTGTCTCTGCCTCCGGGGTTACCTTTACATTAAAGGCTAGCACTGCTGCATGCTCTGGGGATTTACTCTTCACCAGAGAAGCCTCGACCACGTCTCTCTTGATAACTGGTCCTATATCAGCTAGCCTAACGGGAATACCCTCTCTTCTCAAGTAGTCTGTGAGGGCTTCCAGCGATCCAAGGGTGTCGGCTTTAAGCACTACACCGTCAACATCTCTCGAGAAACGGAGAGCACCTACCTCCTCTGACACCTCTTTGAGCACACTACCAAGCCGCTCCTCATCCCAGACAGCTACCACAGGGGCACCAGCCAAGGCGTCATCCAAGCCTTGAGCAACCACCTTAACACCAGCAGCTGCTGCTACAGACTCCACTGAGAGGAAGCGGTCTTCAGGATCGCGCATCTCGTGGAGAGGCTTGGGGAGGAGGAGAGCTCGGACTCTAGTGGTAATCGGGGCTTTGAGACCCCCCACGACTATTAAGTCCCCTCTTCGCAAGATGCCGTCATATAGGATTACATCAATGGTGTGGCCAAGCCCGGGCTCCTCTCTAACTTCCAGTACTACACCTCTTCCAGCGCCCTCAGACATCTTGAGGCGAGAGACCATAAACTGCTGAACCAAGCCGCAGAGCACAGCTAAGAGTTCAGGTATACCCTCTCCGGTGACTGCGCTCGTGGGAACTATAGCGACAGTGCGTGTGAAGTCTCTCACCTTATCAAACCTCTCAGATGAAAAGCTGAATTGGGAGAGCTCGCCCATCAGCTTGTAGATTAACTCATCAAGCTTGGCCCTCACAGCAGGGGGCTGTTTTGCATAGGACTCTAGGAAGGAAGCTCCCTCATGAGGAATCCATCCCGGAATTCTGTCAATCTTGTTGGCGGCTATTAGGAAGGGAGTCTTCCTCGACTTTAATATCTCAATACACTCAATGGTCTGACGCTCAACACCCTTCAAAATGTCTATCACTAAAATCGCGATATCGGCAACGGAGCCCCCTCTAAGTCTCAAGTTTGAGAAAACTTCGTGCCCAGGAGTGTCGATTATCAGAACGCCAGGGATCTTGATCTTAGCCTTGAAGCCCTTCAAGATGCGGGAGCAAATAGCCTCCACTGTAGCAAGGGGGAGGAAGCTGGCGCCTATGTGTTGGGTTTACCACCATGCCAGCTAGAGGGCTGGCATGGACATGGCCCCAACTTCACGCGCCATCACAGCAGTGCCTCTAATTTTGTCGAGAAGAAGCGTCTTGCCGACGTCAACATGCCCTAGCACGCATACTATAGGCTGTCGTATGGGCATCGCTATCACCCGCTCTAGAGAAGGAAAAGTGCGCTAATAAATTTGGAGGCTTTTTAGTAAACCCAGTCCTCGTCTACTCTGCGGTATTTGAGGTAATCCTCCTCTTTGAAGAAGATTGTCAGCTCGCGAGAAGCGCTTTCAGGGGAGTCGGAGGCATGCACTAGGTTCATTGACTTTGAACAGGAGAAGTCACCCCTAATAGTTCCGGGGGCCGCTTCTTTGGCGTCTGTACTGCCCAGTAGTCTCCGCATCACGGATATCGCGCTTTCACCTTCAACAGCCATGAGCACCACAGGGGCGGAGCGCACAAATTCGATTAGGTCGTTGAAGAAGTGCTTGCCTTCATGCGGCTTGTAGAGCTCCTTAGCCTCCTCTTCAGTGAGATGATGGAGTTTCATAGCAACTATCTTAAGCCCTTTCTTTTCAATTCTTGAGATGATCTCGCCCATTAAGCCTCTAACCACGGCGTCTGGCTTGATCATGACGAAGGTGCGCTCGATCAACTTAGGATGCCCTCCTCTTTCTAGCCCATGCAACCTTTCTGGGATTCCTCTTCAAGATTACAGCACTCTTCCTGCACTTGCTCGAGCAGAAGCGCAGTATTGTGCCATCATTCTTAACATATATGATGCCCGTACCTGGAGGAATTTCACATCCACAGAAGCTGCACTTGTAGATTCGAGGCATAGGGAGCACCTCTAGGTTACCTTGGTGTGAGCTTTCTAGCTTCCCTCTCAGTCTCACGGAGCATGAGGATATCGCCTATGCGGACTGGCCCCTTCACATTCCTCGTTAGGATGCGTCCTCTATCCTTGCCTTCTAGGATGCGCACCCTCACTTGGACGACCTCACCAGTAACCCCTGTTCTCCCAATGATCTGAATGACCTCAGCGGGGGTGGCATCGTCTACTGTTCTGCTCATTGCGGACACCGAGAAGGTGGGAAGAGAAGGTACGTTAAAAGTGTTTCTCTACGCTACTCCTCCTTCTTTTTAGCCTTCTTCTTAGGCTTCTCCTCTGCCTCTTCTTCTGGCTTTTCGCCGATCTTGAGGGGGGCTATGGCTTCAACTATCTCGTCTACTAGAGGCTTCGCCCTACCGGGATCTATGATGGCTGCAGATGAAGCTGCGACATCGATACCAGCAGAGGTACCCAGTTTGCTCTTGCTGTCAACGTAGACGTAGGGGATTTTCTTCTCCTCGCAGAGCAGCGGTAAGTGGGCGACTATCTCTGGAGGATCCACATCCTCTGCGATGATCACTAGCCTGGCTTGTCCGCGTTCTACTGCTTTGGTAGTTTCATTGGCGCCTTTTCTGATTTTCCCACTCTCCCTTGCTATTCGAACAGCTTCATAGACCTTCTCCATAAGCTCAGAGGGGACTTCAAACTTCACATAGAAGGGTCTAGACATGCACCAACTCCCTCCGCATACTTCATCGTTCATACGGCAGCTAGAGAGGAGAGAGCGGTTTCTTATGTGCTTTTTGGTCGAACCTACTTGTGCGTAAAGAAAGCTGTGACTGCTTCATCGACGGAGTCTATTCGAACAAAGCCAAACCGCACGAACTGTGCCAGGGAGCCAACATCTAGTTGCGCGCATGCTGGTTCTCCGAGGCCGGTGATTTCAGAGGCATCGGGCATGACAACAACGACGGGTATCGCATCCTCGCTGGGAACCCACTGTATGATCTGGGCTTTCCTCCTCTTGATTTCCTCTACTTGCTCTCCAGCGTAAACTGCTGTAGCTCTGCCAGCAGCCACTTCGCGCAGCTCGACGTTGAAGAGATGCATCAACCTAAAGAGGCCCCCCATGCCTATGGACTTCAAGTCCTCCAGAGAAATCTTTACTGAAGCTCTCCCCTCCTTAATGTTTAGCATCACCTTGCGACTGCCTAGCTTGGAGTTCGATGGATGGAAGGGAACCTCCGTTTCAAGTGCTTGGTAAGGAATGCCTTCGATCTCCAGTGTAATGGGATCTTTGACGAAGAATAGTCTGCGAGCCATCGGATCAGCTAGCTTCCTGTTGATAGCGGATAAGTTTTCCCATGAAATTAGCGCCTCCGACGGTCTAACGCCCACATCCAGAATTATCCGGCGAATGGCTTCTGGGAGAAAGCCTCTTCTCCTTAAGGCGCAGATAGTTCCTAGGCGGGGATCCTCCCAACGCCACTTAGAATAGATGCCGCTGCGGATGCCCTCCCTTATCTTAGACTTGCTGAGCACAGCACCCTCGATCTTCAGCCTTCCATAGTGTATGACTTCAGGGTACTCCCAGCCAAAGTACTTGAAAAGGTAGAGCTGCCTCACGGTGTTAATTTCATGCTCTTTCCCTCTTAGGATATGGGTGATCCCCAGCTCGTGGTCGTCGATGGCGCAAGCGAAGTTGTAGAGGGGCCAGACACGATACTTTGACCCTTGAAGAGGATGCGGCGCTTCATCAATGCGCATGGCAGGCCAGTCTCTCACTGCAGGGTTGGGATGTGTCAGGTCAGTCTTGATTCTTAGGACCGCTTGCCCTCTCTTGAAAGTTCCATCCAGCATTTTGCTCCATCGCTCTAAGTGCTCTTCCGGGGGGAGCTCTCGACATGGGCATGACTTGCCAGCTAAGATGAACTTGTTGAACTGCTCTTTAGGGCATGTGCAGATGTAGGCGGCTCCCATGCTTAGAGCCTTTTCAGCATAGGAGTAGTAAAGGGGGAGCCGATAGGATTGGATGATTTCTTGATGCCACTTCACCCCAAGCCAAGCAAGGTCTTCGCGTATGGCTTGATATGCCTCTACCTCAGGAGGCTTTACTGAGGGGGAGGTGTCCTCAAACCTAAGGGTATACAGGCCGTTATACATTTTAGCATACTCGTCAGAGAGAATGGCTGCTCTAGCGTTGCCTAAGTGTATCACAGCATCGGGGTTGGGCGCAAACCGCACATGCACTTTGGGATATTTGTCAACGTTGGGCAGGGGAGGAAGTCTCTTCTCCTCCTCTGGAGGCTTGGCAGGCGCTTCCTCCACCCCAAGAAGCTGAAGTTGCCTCCTCTGCTCATCCAAGGAGAGAGAATTCACATCCTCAATAATCTCCTTGATCACTGGAATGAGGGAACCTATCTCCTTCCGAACTTCGGGGTTAGAAGATATTACTTTGCGCACTACAGCCCCCAAGTCCGCCTTGCCATCGTGCTTTACAGCGTTAAGTAGAGCAAAGCGTCTAGCCAGTTCGCGAATCTCCTCAGGAAACATGGGAAAACCCCGCTATTTCTCTCTAGTCACCATGAATTCTGCGAGTTCGGCAAGGATGCGGCGACTTCTGCTCTCCGGGAGAGAGGATAGATGTTTTAACCCGTTCTCTACATAGCGACGAGCTTGCTTATAGGCATATTCTATTGCTCCAGTGGTACTCAGCACTTCTAGGGCCTTCTTCAAGTCCTCTTCGCTGCACTGCTTACTTCCGAGCACTTTTGTGAGGAGCTTCCTGTCATCGGAGGAGGCGTGCTCTAAGGCGTAGATTACCACTATAGTCTTCTTGCCCTCCCTCAAGTCACTTCCCACAGGCTTGCCGAGGACTTTTTCCTCAGAGATCACTCCCAAAATGTCATCCTTTATCTGGAAAGCTAAGCCTATACTCCTGCCATAAGATGCCAGCGCCTCTACTTGCTCTTGGGAGCCACCGCCCAGCAAAGCGCCCAGCATGGTGGAGGTCTTGAAGAGCGCTGCTGTCTTCTTTTCTATCATGGAGAGATACTCCTCTTCCGATACATCCAGTCTACCCTCAAAGGACATGTCAAGAGACTGACCCTCACAGATTTCTACGGCAACCTGGGCTAGGAGTTCGTAGGCCTTCTCAAGTCTCTCGGAGGAAACTAACCCCTCCGCCTGCGACAATGCTTCAAAAGAGAGAGCGAACAGTAGGTCTCCAGCTAGAATTGCCATGGGAATCCCCCATTTGGCGTGGACTGTGGGCACTCCTCTGCGGATTAAGTCTCTATCCATGATATCGTCGTGGATTAACGTGAAGTTGTGGAGCAGCTCGACGGCTAAGGCTCCCGGTAGAGCTGCCTTCTCAGAGCCCCCCACAGCGAGGCATGACTGAATTGCGAGGAATGGGCGAAGTCGCTTTCCTCCAGCCTTGAGAAGGTGGTAGGCGGCTCTGTAGAGGTCGCTATCAAGTTTAGGTTCAAAGAAGGCTTGAAGAGAGCTGTTGACAAGCTCTGCACACCTACTCAGTGCCTCTTGCAACCCCGACAAGAGTAGCCACCTCACCAAGGGATTTTCACGTTCTCTCTTAGAGTTCCACGCGCCTTCAGCCACATAGCCGTGAAGCCTACCACAAGAAGAGGGACTTCGCTGAGAGAGGAAGCGCTCTTTGCTCCTGCGAGGAGCATGGCCACCTTCAACTCTTCAATAACACAGCTAAGCTCGTCGAGAACGGCCTTTTTGCCTCCTCTAAAGTAGGCTCTTAGAAGAGGGAGAGCCATGCCAGCCATGTTAGCACCAAGAGCAAGTGCCTTAGCGACATCTATTCCAGATCGTACGCCTCCTGTGGCGATTACGGGGAAACCCTCTGGAACAGCTGACCGTACTTCGCAGATGCTCACGGCGGTAGGGATCCCCCAGTCCCAAAAGCTTTTTCCAAGCCGTGCGTAGAAGAAGTCGCCGCTCCTCTGTGAGCGATAGTATTCGACAGCTGCCCAGCTAGTGCCTCCAGCGCCGCCCACATCTATGGCAGAGACGCCTGCATCTAGAAGGGCGGAGGCCACTTCCTTGGAGATACCAGCTCCTGTTTCCTTCGCTATGACCGGAACCTCAAGGTTTTCAACAAGCTTGGAGATGGCTTCTAAAACCCCCTTGTAGTGAGGGTCTCCCTCTGGCTGAACCGCTTCATGAAGCAGGTTTAAGTGCACTGCGAGGGCATCCGCCTCCACCATGTCTACAGCTCTCTCAGCCAGCTTAACCCCATCTTCTCCTACGATTTGAGATGCCCCCAAGTTGGCTACTATAAAGGCAGAAGGAGCTGCTTTACGGGCTATGCGGTAGGTATCTGCAAGGTCAGAACGTTCTAGTGCTGCTCTTTGACTGCCGAGAAAGAGGGGGATGTGAAGGGACTCAGCTACCTCTGCTAGAGTTCTGTTGATTTTCTCAGTGGCTGGGTGACCGCCAGTCATGGCAGCTATGGCTAGGGGGTAGCTGAAGCTCCTTCCTAGCATCCGTGAGGTGAGGGAGAGTTCGTCGATAGAGAGCTCTGGTGCAGCGTTATGTATGAAGAACACCTCTTCAAACCCAGAACTTAATGCTATGTGCTCCACATCCTCTTGTAGACAGATGTTGATATGATCTAGCTTTCTCTCTGATGTCTTAGAGGAGTACATAATGCCGCGCACACCTAGCTACCATGAAACGCTAAATGTAGATAAGAGTTCCGCGTAGAAGCTTCCCGGAAAGAGCTGAGAAGACAGATTCCTCATCCAGCCCGCTCACGATGTACACTTCCATCCATGGACATCTCTCCAGTAGATTCTGCACCTCCGAGAGCTTGCCAGCCAACCCACCAGTCACATCGATTCTAGCCTTAGCCCCCTTTGAAAGTCGAGAGATTATCTCGGGAAGCTTATCTCTCTTAATTTCCTTGAGAAAACGCCGTCCATTAGTCTTATCGAGATATATCCCAGGGACGGCTATTGCGAAGACCACCCTTTCCGCATGAAAGGCCTCCGCTAGGTGGCAGCTGATCTTGTCCCCGGAAAGCACTTGGAAGCCTCCTTCATCGGTTTGCACAACATCTCCATGAGTAACTGGGATGACCGAGCCCTCGAGGAGAGCTTCTAGGAGATTCAAGTTAAAGCACTCTAGAGAATTTTTCCTGAACTTGTAGAGGAACATCGCAGGAACTCCGACGGCGGGAACTCCCAAGTTAGTGAGCTGCAGCACAACCTTGCTGTTGAGAAGCCGCATGGCCAAGTGGATCATTGATGCCTCTCGCGATCCATAGGGAGTGCCTTCCCTCCCTAGAGAACCGGCAACGTAATGCCCGAAGGAGCCTCCTCCATGAACTAAGAGGAGCTTAGAGCCACCGCTTAGGAAGCGTGATACTGCCCTGACCGTGGCATTTAGCCCCTCCTCTTGAAGGGTAAAGGGCTTGTCTTTCACTGTTATGCAGCTGCCACCCAGCTTAAGTACAGCATCAACTTTCATCGCGCAGCTACACCTCAAGGAGAGGTAGCTCTTTGAAGCGTGGCGGCAGACTCGGCTTCTGACTGTGTAGTGCGGCAATTCGCTTAAGAGGAATCAAGGGCTTTACTGCTAGAGCCATTTTCGACAGGTTTGCGAGAATTAGTTGAACGGAGGGTGGTGGAGGGTCTAATGCTTGGATAATGAAGCTTTCCATGTTGATGAGCTTCAGCAAGGCTTCGGTGTCCCCAGTTCTTATGGCGTTAGCCACCTCTATTGAGAGGTGTCCTAGAGAGTGCACAAGAAGCTGGCTTAGATGCTCAGAGGAGATCTTTGGAGAATATCTGCGGAGCCTTGCTAGAAGGATCCAGAGCTTTGATGGGACTGCTTCAAGGGTGATAAAGCCCTCCCCAATGCGGCAAGCTAGGGAATCCTCGAAGAGAGAGCAGGCAGCTAAGCTTAGCAGGAGAAAAGCTCTTCCTTTAACCACTTGCATCAACCTTTGAATGCTATCGTAAGCATCTTTAAGGTCGATTTCAGATGCCTTGACTGCACATGCAATAATGCAAGGTTCGACTAGAATTTTGGGGAGGTCAAGAGGGGCTTTGATTGAAGCATTGGCGTTCAATATCCGGCTAGCTTTGAGAGATCCTAGAAACTTCTTCACGAGAGAGACGGAGATAGTCGATATGGTATTTGAAATTGGTGAGGCATCCTCTGAAGGATGTATAGTGACCTTGCTTTTTAAGGGGATTAGGATTAGGGGGTTGCCTTCCTGAAAGGTGAATTCGCCAGCTATGGGCAAAGGTATAGGAGAGCTTATGGCTTCATCTAGATAGGTCAAAAGCCTTCACCTGAGGAAGACGAGAGATCCGTAGCCCACTACCTCTCCATAGTCGCCAGTGATATCTCCCGAGGTGGCATACTTGAGCCTTCTACATTGAGCTGCCCCTAGATCTCGGCATGCGAGGATGGCAGTTGCCACAGGGCCGTAGCCGCACATGGTGACATTATGCTTGCGCACTAAGAACATCATCTTCTCCGCGTTCATTTCCTCGATTGCCTCTATCACTGCTAAATCCTTCTTGAGTGCTACGGCATGGGGCTCGTAGTGCGTGAAATCAGTGCTCGCAATAACCAGGCCGTTACAGCCCTTCAAGGCCGCCACTATGCCCTTTGCAAGGTCGCGGCATGTAGCCATGTCTTGAAGCATCATGGTTATCGGCACAATAGAAAACCTTGAGCCATAGAGGTACTGCAAAAAGGGAAGTTGCACCTCCAAGGAATGCTCATACATATGTGCTACATCATCAAACTCAGCTATTCCAGAGACCTTCACAATAGTCTTAGCGGCCTCTAAATCAACTTTCACATCGCCTAGAGGAGTCCTCCAAGCTTCGGCTTGAGAAACAGCTACTGCAGCGCCATAGCCAGAGTGGTTGGGCCCAACAAGCACCACTAGCTCAGGAGCCCCATCCTCAGCGAGTGCTTTAAAAGAGTGAGCTGCTACAGGACCTGAGTACATATATCCTGCATGAGGACAGACGAGGCCCACCGTTCTTTGAAGAGGAGATTCGTTAACTATGGGGAGAGCTCCAGGCCCCAAGTTGTGAAGGAAGCAATTCTCGATCTGCCGGGTTAAAGACTCTTTAGAGCCCTCATAGAAGTACCCTGCAACTGCAGGTGAACGTATAGACGTAGCTCACCCCTCCTCGCTTGTTGGAGGAGTGATAGGAGTTACGCGTGTCTCAAACTCCTCCCTTGGAATGGGCAGCTCTTCACCGGGGGCTAGCTCGCCTCTCTCGACGAGCACTTGCTTGGCTAGAAGCCAATAGGCTAGGGCGAGAGATTTTCTTCCTTTATTGTTGAGGGGGACTATGAGATCAATATACTCAGCTCGGTTGTCGGTGTCGCAGAAGGCGATGGTGGGTAGCCCCATATCAGAGGCTTCGATGACCGCTTGCTTATCTGCGCGGGGATCAGTAATCACAACCAGCTCTGGCTCGATATACGTGGGAAGCTTAGGGTTGGTGAAAGTGCCAGGGATGAATCTACCCACGACCGGGATGGCACCAACCAGGCTGCAGAATTTTTCTACTGGTCTAAAGCCATACTGCCTAGCTGAAACCACAGCCACCTTGGCTGGGGGGTGCCTCGCTATGAAGCGTGCAGCTATTCGGATGCGCTCGTCGGTTTTCCTCACATCAAGAACGTAGAGACCATCCGGGCGTACACGATAAATGAAGGGCTTCATGTCCTTGGTCTTAATATGGGTTCCAATGTGCACTCCAGCAGCTAGGTAGATGTCTAGCGATATCAAGAGTTCTGGCACGGCTTCAGACACGTTCAATCCCGCCATCTCTTCGCAACTTGTAGTTGCTCAATTATAGGTTTTACGTCCAGTCAGAGGGAAGTTCCTCTCTCGTTCGCGGCACAGAGAACTTGAGAAAATCCTCATAAAGGTCTACGTGAGAGAGCAGCATCCTTCTGCAGCAATATCTTGTTAAGCCAAGGGAGTCTAGGACTTCGGCTGGGTTCTCTCCAGCAGCTACCCTCTTCTTGAACTCCTCCCATTTATCGCCAATTACCTTGCCGCACGTGAAGCATCTGACGGGGATTATCACTTCAAATGCCCTCCTTTACCTGTATGACTTCTGCTTCTTTCTACGGGCGCTGTATCCACCATACTTTTTGGGCTCTGTCCTTCTGGGGTCGCAGATGAGCATACGCCTATCGTACTCGAGGAGCTTTCTGCGCACTTCCTCTCCACCTACAGCGGCTAGTGCACGGGCTATGGTGATTCTAACAGCTTCAGCTTGACCCATCACGCCGCCTCCACGTACATTCACATGAATGTCCATGTTGTTAATCAAATCCTTTCCAGCCACGAGGATGGGCTCATACATCTTCATGCGGGCGAGCTCAATGGGGTAGATCTCTAAGGGGACAGAGTTCACGTAGATTCTGCCCTTGCCTGGAATAACCACCGTGGCTCTAGCTATGGCAGTCTTCCTCTTGCCAGTGAACACCATTATTTTAGCTGCTTGAACGGCCTTCACCATCTTCACCCACTCCAACCAAGCTCTCTAGCAAGATCGTAGAGATAAACATAGGAGCCTCTAAGTTTGGATATATGAGCATCAGGGATCGAGATGGGGGAGGGATAGTTCCTCGGAAGCTGGGGGGAGCCCATGTACACTCTAAGCCTCCTCAAGGCAGCTCTCCCTCTAGGAGTCTTCCGCGGCAGCATCCCTCTGATAACATAGTATAGAAGCCTATCTGGCCTTCGAGGTTTCTTGGGCCCCACCTTCTCGGGGTTCTTCCAAACTCTTCTCTCCAGTCTTCTCTTGAATCTTTCAATGATTGCAAGGCGTTTACCGGAGATAACTGCCTTCTCAGCGTTGATAACCACTACGCGCTTACCCTCTAGAAGCATCTTTGCTATGTATGTTGCCATCCGTCCAGCTCTTAGATCAGTCGCATCTATAACCACTGTTTCCAACTGCATTGCTGCTCACCTCATAATGCGCACTCCAGAACCCTTAGGGTTCTCCTGCACTAACTCCTCAATAGAAAGGCATTCCCCGCCAGCAGCTTCTATCTTCTGCTGCGCTGCCTTGGAGAAAGCGAAGGCTGCCACTCGAACCTTCTTGGTTAGCTTTCCAGCTCCAAGAACTTTTCCTGGTATGACCACCGTTTCACCTTCCTTGGCGTAGCGATTTATCCGGCTCACATTAATCGCTATTCGTGAGCGAGTGGGAAGCATAAGGAGTTCTGAGACAGCTCTCCAGATAGGAGCCTTGTGTTGCCTAGCAGCCTTTCTCAGAGAGCGAGCTAGAATGCGCAGTCTCACATTGGTGGGGCCTGTTCGCTTAACCACCTTGTCCCCCCTCCAGCTGTGCGAAGGACTCCCTCAACTGGCTGAGCTTATTGCAAAGGATTTCACATGCCTTGAGAATGACTTCCCTTGGAGTTAGAGCTCCGGTAGTTTCGAGAGTGAAGATAAAATCACGCTCACTGCCCTTAACGGAGATCGCTTCAGCATCGCAGACTTCTTCGCAAGCTCTGCAGAGGGAACATGCGTAGATGTCGGTTACTCTAGGCTTTTCCTCTTCATCTAGCTCAAGAATCTTCTTGGGACAGTTCTCCACGCAGAGACCACAGGAGTAGCATTTCTCGCGGTCTATTGAGAGTATTGGAAAGTATTTGTAGGCTGCAACTGCTACTGGCTGCCACTTCGCGTGTTCCTTACCCCTTCCCAGCCGGGCTCTAGCCTCGAGAACCAAGCTCTGACCCTTAGCAAGAGCAACTATGGGAATTTTTTCAGAAACCACCTTGACCTCAGGTATTTCTGGGCGTAAATGCCCAGAGTAGACGATGTAGTTATCCACTGGGGCCTCTCTAACCTCTAGAAACAAGCGGACTTCACACTTGAAGCAGCCAGCTCCCCCGCATTCGCACTCCTCGGGGAGGTTGAGTTCAAAGCCCTCCTCCACCTTTAGGGGTATTAATCCAAGGCGATGGGCTACAATCTCGTCAAAAAAGCTACTGGTATTCTCCATGATGAAAACCCTTTCAATAGCGAGGGTAGGAACCTCAGCTATGGAGACTCTTCTAATAGCGTTGATTAGCGCGATATCTGCTCCATGCACCGCGAACCTCACGAGGTCCCCTTGCTCCTCTAGAATCTTAACCTCCATCGAAGGGCACCCTTAAAGAGGCGTTAAAGCGCCTTTAGTGGAGAACAAGGGGGGCTGTATTTAAGCTTTATTAAAGATAGGGACTAGACCCTTCTGCCCCTCCTCCCTCCAGGTCTCCTAGTTGTATCGTGGGGCAGCGGAGTTACATCCTCTATGCGCCCTATGATCAGACCAGCTCTAGCGAGGGCGCGTATAGCTGCTTGTGCACCTGGTCCTGGAGTCTTGCTCTTATGTCCTCCGGGAGCTCTGACTTTGATGTGTATCCCGGTGATACCCTTATCCAGTGCCTTTTGCGCGGCGCGCATTGCCGCCATCATAGCAGCGTAGGGAGATGGCTTCTCTCTATCAGCCTTCACCACACGTCCTCCGGATTCGATGGCTATGGTTTCAGCTCCGGTGAGGTCGGTGATGTGGACTATGGTGTTGTTGTAACTGCTATAGATATGGGCTACGCCCCACTTAATCCCCTTACTCGGAGGCCTGCTCACCGGGTGCACCTCCCACTATCATGAGCTTCTTAGCGATAGGCACTTCTATCAAGTCCTCCTCGTCTCGCGGCACTAAGTATCTGGGGGAGGTCACTCGCCTGCCCTTGATGTACACGTGTCCATGCACAATGAACTGGCGGGCTTGATAGATGGTCTTGGCAAGACCTTTGCGGTATACCACTGTTTGAAGCCTTCTTTCTAAGATGTCTTCAACCTTAAGTCCCAAGACATCATCTAAGCTGGAGCCCTCTGGAAGTAATCCCATCTTGTAGAGGCGGGAGATGAGCTGCTGCTCTCTAAGCTTGCGCTTCTCCGGAGGAAGGCCTAGAAGTGAACGTGCAAGCCTTCTAATACGCCTCAGCACAGTCTTGGCTACCCAGAGTTCCCTCTTATTCCGCAAGCCATACTGTCCGAGAAGCTGAAGCTCTTGAGCGAGAATTTCACGTCTCCAGGGATGTCGAGGACCTTGCCATTTCTTCCTAGGCTTCTTTGGATCTCCCAAGGTACCACCTCTACTTGGGCTTGCGCTTCACGCCGACGGTGGGTCCAAATCTGCCAGTGGTTCTCGTTCTCTGCCCTCTGACTTTGAGTCCTAGCATGTGCCGTATGCCTCTCCAGCATCTAATCTTTTTCATCCTATCCACATCAAACTTGACTGCCATTATAAGATCTGAGCCGACAAGATGTAGATCCTTTCCAGTGGTGTAGTCCTTCCTTCTATTGAAGAGCCATGAGGGAAGTCCTATTGTTGCAAGGTTCAATACAGCTTCCTCGAGCTTCTTGATGTCACTGTCAGAGAGGAAGCCTAGTCTAGCCTCGGGATCTATTCCTAGGGTGCGGGTAATGGCATAGGCAGTGGTGACTCCTATTCCCCTGATGTCGGCTAGAGCGTACACTACCTTCTTGGAGCCGTCTAGGTCTGTCCCTGCGATTCTTACTATGTGCTTGAAAGCCTGCGAACTCAAGGAACACCAACCTCAAGTTGCGAGAAGTGAAGATGTAGGCTCAGTATTTAAGCATTTTTCAAGAAGGAAAGTTGGCGCCGGGGGCGGGATTTGAACCCGCGCGCCCCGTGCGGGGCACAGGCTTTCAGGGCTTGTCTCCAGGCCTGCTCCCTTCCAGGCTAGGAGACCCCGGCTCAAAGAGAAGAGATGTATACGTGGTATTAAAGCTAAGCGTTCATGGCTAAGAACACTCGATAGCCGCTCTGCTTTCCAGCCACTTCAACTTTGGAGAAATGCTGTGAGAGTCTTTTGACAATTAAGTTGACACCCTTCTTCACTACAAGCTGCAGCCAGCCGTCGTCTTCAAGGTGCTCTGGCGCCTCATCAATTATTCGGTACACCACTGAAAGCCCGGCTGCGATGGGCGGGTTAGAAGCTATGGCCTTGAACTTCATCCCCTTGACCGGAACGTAGAGATCTCCTCTTAGCACCTTGACGTTGTACACGCGATTGGCTAGGGCGTTCTCCTTAGCAAGCTTTACAGCGAGGGGGTTAACATCTACGCAGTAGACTTCAAGTCGGGGGTTAAGCTTAGCGACCACTATGCCTATGACTCCATAACCGCAGCCCAAATCAAGGAACTTTCCCTTCTCAGGGATCTTCAAGTACTTTATTAGGACAGCTGTCCCCAAGTCTACCTTCCTCTTGGAGAATACGCCGTCAGCTGATTTGAACTTGAAGAACCAAGGGCCAACCTGCAGAGACAGCTCGTAAAACCGCTTGGGAGGGTGAGGAGCCTCAGAGAAGTAGTGGGAGGGCAAGGCTACCACATCTTGGGGTAGGTTCCGGGCTTCATGATAACCCTTTCAGTATTCACAGCTAAGCCTTTCTCGCTTTGAAGCATTTGCTCGCTGGTCATCAAGGCCTTTCCCAGGGCAATCAGCTCTCCCTTCAATGTCATAATAGCCACGGTGTCCCCTTGGTTTATTCCCTCTTCAAGTTTGACTACCCCAGGCACTGCGAGGTCTGCTCCATGGCAGATGGCGTCCACTGCGGAGTCGCGGATGTACACCTTGGGGATGTTCGCCAAGACCACCTCCATAGGCATGATGACCTTTCTTATCCAACGGTCATCGCCCTCCTCCTTCCAGAAGGCATAGGCATCCGCTACGTCTTGAAGTGTCACCAAGTTGTCTTCCTCGGTGAAGGTGCCAGCTCTGGTTCTGCGGAGTTCACGCATGTGCGCTCCTACACCCAGCACTTCTCCTATGTCATGAACCAACTTTCGAATGTAGGTTCCAGCCTCGCAGCCAACCTTGATCAGCACGTGCCTCCCCCTCATCTCGAGGATTTCAATGTAGTGTATTCTACGGATTCTCAAGGTTCTCTTCACTGAAGAGCGGAGAGGGGGACGCTGGTAGATGGGACCTATAAACTCCGAGCACACCTCTCTAAGCCGAGATTCGCTTACATCGCCATGGAGCGTCATGACACAGACGTACTCTTTACCAGCTTGCATGTGCAGCTTGATGAGCGGAGTGGCTCTCTGAAGAGCTATTGGAAGCACGCCTGAGACCTTGGGATCCAGGGTGCCTCCATGAGCTGCTCTCTCAACAGAGAGAATTCTCTTGACCCACGCCACAACCTCGTGGCTGGTGGGGCCTCTGGGCTTATCCAGATTGATGAAACCGTAGTTCAAGTACTCATCTACGGGGCGCTCGTGAGGATAGTGCCCGTAGCGGGGGTTGGTTTCAGCCTCACATCGCACTAGAAGTTTTCTCGGCTGCTCCGCGGAGGACATGGAATCCCCGAGAATAAGCTGAAGATAGTTCCTAAAAAAGGTCTACTTAGATGCTTGAGAAAGCCATTCAAAGCCAGCTTCTTGCAAAGCCTTTGCTACTTCTTCGTCGCTGGCGCCCTTGGGAATATCAATCTTGTCACTTGTCAGCTCCAAGTGCAAGATGTTGGCTCTTCGCCTCCGCACACCCGTGAGGCTCTTCGGCCCTGTTACGAGTACGTAGTTGTTGTCTATGATGTCTACAATGACGCATCTTCTACCAGCTTCCCTGCCTTTTTTCTTGATGCAAATTCTGCCGATCTCCACGATAGGCATCGTGCCCCCTCCTATCGTGATGAGAGGAGACTGTCAATGGCAGATTTAAGGATTTTGATTACCTCCTCCTTGCCGAAATGAGCGGTGTTGAGCATCAAATCGTATACGCTAAAGTCATCTACGTCGATTCCATAGATTGCAAGGTAACGCTTCCGCTCGCTCAACTCTCGATCCAAAGTTTCCTTCAGCGCGCGCTGGAAGGGTATGCCGTCCCTCTCAGCAATCCTCTGAACTCTCACTGTGAGGGGAGCAGTTAAGTAGATCTTGAAGGAGGCATGGGGCCCCGCAAACCATGCTGAGAGTCTACCCTCAATCACAACTCCTCCCTTGGAAGCCTCCTCTTTAGTTCTCTTATCTATTTCAAGGTCTATGGAATAGTCGGATTCAGCTATCTTGGAGAGCTCAGCAAGCGTACAACTGCGCTCCTTGGCGATGGCTCTGAAGAGACCTCCTGAAGAGACAAGCCTTAAGCCGTAGAGCTTGGCGAGCTGCTCTGCACAAAAGGATTTGCCCGAGCCAGGGGGACCACTTATAGTTATCACTAGTTGCCCCTTCTCAAGCATTATGGAGCCTCCTTAATCCTGAATGGTTGAAACATTGAAGATCTTCTGGATCAACGTGGTTACACTAAACGAGGAGAGAATATACCACCAGAAGAAGGTTAGATTGGCGCCGAGAAAAGGCAGCGGGAAAGGTAGGCGAGCAACCATTATGGGAGCGCCGTTCACCATGAAAACCCCGTTGAACAACCACCAGAGGATCACGAATGGAATGAAGGTTACAGCAAAAGGCTTCATCTGCTGACGAGTCATCTCTGCCTGCATCCTCTTAATAGCGGGCTCCCTTTTCTTCAGCTTGGCCAGTGCCTTCTTATCTTCAGACTTCATAGCTTGAATATACTGCTTTTGCCAAGCGTTAACCTCCTCCGTATACTTTCGCAGCGACTCCATGTCAACGAGCATCTTGGTTACTATGGATGAAGTAACGCCGAGGATTATAGCTAGAATGAAGATGAATAGTGTTGCAAGGGGAGGATAGCGCCACGGCCCTAAAGCTGCGGCAAGCGCAGCGACCAAGCCGTGGTAGAGCCCATACAAGAAGTCAAGCACTTCGATCAACCTCACTTGAACAGTGAAGCTATTGAATTAGCTGCCTCTTCTACTTTACCCTCCTCGTTGCGCACTATTAGGACAGTAGCCCCGGTGATGGTAGCAGCAGCTATAGCGGCTGATCTACAGAGAGACTGATGCTCCTGGATGACCTCTTCTACATCAGTCTCCCTACTCCTTATGGCGGCGTCACGAAGCCTCCTCTGCTGAATTTCCCGAGGGTCTGCTTCAATAGCCACGACA
Source organism: Thermoproteota archaeon (assembly GCA_021160575.1). Taxonomy (GTDB): domain Archaea; phylum Thermoproteota; class Methanomethylicia; order Methanomethylicales; family JAGHCH01; genus JAGHCH01. The sequence continues at coordinate 25,675 of JAGHCH010000089.1, forward strand.
ACATCAGGAGACAGTAGAGCGAGAACCCACAGCGGAAGACCGGGGAGGAAGCCCTCTCTGGTTCGGATTAGCGTGTGTGTATCTACAATCAAATTCTTCTCAGCAGCTAACTGGGAGATCCTCTCAGCAGCCAGCTGCTGAAGCTCAAGCTGCTGCGGTAGAGGAAGCTTCCGCATTTCATCTCTATGGGAGACCAGCTTTCTTCGGAGAGCCTCTTCAAGCATCACGTCTCCATAGTTGACTACCTTAACGTTTACACCTTCAGAGGAACATAGCTCGAGAACCTTGTTGAGAACAGTGGTTTTACCAACTCCGGGTATTCCTGTAACGATGACTATCTTGCCTCTACGCTTAGACCTCTTCTCAACGATTTCCCGCCACACAGCAAGACACCCCACTACTCTTGCCCTAAGAGCTTGCCCAGGGCAGGGTACATCTCAGCTAGCTTCTCCTTGGCGAGGATCTGGTAATACTGATAGATGATGCCCACTGAGAGGAGGATCCCTATACCGCCTCCTAGCGCTCCCAACATGTCGGCGAAAGCCGCGAGAAGGGCGACTATTATTCCGCTTAGCACAGTCAATGGAGGTATGTACCTATTGAGTAGCTGTTCTATTACCTTTGGAGACCTTCTGAAGCCTGGTACTTGTAGCCCGGCTTTGATGAGCTGTTCAGCTTGGCTTCTTGCGCTCATTCCAGCTACTTCAACCCATACGATCGCGAAGAGTGTGGAAACGGACACCAAGATGATAGTGTAGAGAACTGCGTGC
>JAGHCH010000106.1 GCA_021160575.1 Thermoproteota archaeon
ACCTGAGCTTGACTCGTACTGCCATTTTCCAGCACCAGCTGCCTTGATTCTCCCAACCTTCACCTTCTTGGCATAAATTCTGCCCACGAAAATCCTCAATTCAATAATTCGTCCTCTCCTTTTTAAAGAGCTACTTCTCTTAACTCTTGGTGGTGGATGGCTTGCCGTCAAGGTACACTGTTGAGCTGATTGACGTTGAGGAGAAGGATGGGTTGATGGAGAGGTTTAGTGATCGCTTTCTGTATGAGGAGCGGGCTGACATCTATGGCTGCTGTATTAAGCTGTTGACGGATAAGCGCGAGGTGAAGATGAGGTGGGAGGATAACTTCTACAAGATGTCTTCGAGCATTAGGTCTCATGGAAGGCTTGTAGTCCTAGACGTTGAGGGCGAGGCTAACCGAGTCCTCTACGACCCTCTGTCCAAGACAGCCTTCCTCTTCAACATCGACTACTACGGGTGGATCAAGTCACTTGCGTTGAGCGTGGCTGGGGATATCCTCGAGGATGAGCATGGCATCTACTCGGTTCACGGTGCCTGCATTGACGTCGGCGGCTTGGGGGTCTGCCTTATGGGTGCCAGCGGCTCCGGGAAGACCACCCACGCCTATGGGCTGCTGAGAAGACCCGAGGTGAGAGTGGTTGCTGATGACTGGATCTTCGTTAGAATTTTCGAGGATCAAGTGCTGGCCTATGGCTCTGAGAGGAACTTCTATGTGAGAGCTGATATTGCTCAGGTGTGGCCGGCTTTTAGGAGGTTTATGGAGCTGGCTGAAGTGGATGAGAGGGGTAGAGCTGTAATTAACTTGCGGTGGGTTGTGGGTAGGGGCAGAATTATTCCTTTCACCACCTTGAAGGTCTTGCTCATCCTTGAGCGAAGCGGCTGCAGCTCCAAAGTTGTTGAGGAGCTCTCGGTGAGCGAGGCTTTAAGGAAGCTTAGGGGGAGCGGCTTCTACAATCCTCATCTTCTGGTTAGAGATGAGAGGAAAAACAGTTTGAGAATGCAGTTCTTCGAGAGGATTTTACGGCTTGGAGTGAAGCCTCTGCTTGTCAATACTTCCCATCCAGTGGAGGTGGTCCATGAGCGCATTGTGGGGGCTCTTCGAAGCATGAGGCGCAGTTTCGTTTAGTAAGTGTAGGCAGCCTTCACAATAGAGCTGGAGGCCAATCCCAGCAAGGTTGACCTATCCAGGTGAGGAAGTTGTTTATGGCACCGAGCGGGGTGGTTTACTGAAGGTCTTCAAGGATGATAACGCAAGCCAGAGCCATCTTGAATCTCCTTGTTCCATGAAGGTCTCACTTTCGATGCTGCAGTGCATGGGCTTAAGTGTGCTTTTTCACTATTGCGAGGCAGTTAGGCATGGCTGCTTTGATGAGTTCAGGTGTACTCCTTATATTGACCTTACTGTATAGGCTATCTATGACGCTTAAGTCTCTCTTCACATCACTTATCCAGATCTCCATGGCGTTCAGGGCGAGGGTTGCCAGTCTGCTCAATATCCTTGAGAGCATCGGGTTCCTCGTTTTTATAACCTTGTTTATCAGCATTCTAGAGTTGTCTAAACTTAGCTCACAGCCAGCTACCATGCAGTCAATCGCCTCTTGTGGTAGCCTAGAGAGGTACAGATAACTAGCCTCTTTCTCTATCAATGTTCCCCCCATAGGTATTAGCAATAGTGGAAAAGACCACCCGATAAACCCCTCACTTTTCAATCTATCTATCAACTCCGTGGTTGCAATGTAGTCGTCTGGCGTGGCATCGGGGAAGCCAACAATATACGTGAAGCATGGATACCAGTACAAGTCGTTTAGAAGCTTCGAGGCTTCAACCACTATGTTGGGCCAATCCTCAGGTTTCCACGGATACGTCTTTCCCCTAAAATACTTAGCTACAAGCTTAGGGCTACCTGACTCTAAGCCTATCTGAGTGAACAATGGCTCATCATCGGTTAGATTTTGGATATCCGATATGTATTTGACGGCATCTTTTAAAACCAGAGCTGAAGCACATGACACGTGCGAGACACCTATCTTGCTGGAGACCCCCCATTTCCTCGCTAGGTTCATAACAACCTTAAACAACTTTTTAACAGCATTGGAGTTGAGTTCTAGTCCATGAGCGCCGTATAGCAGTATGTCTTCAGTGGCCAGCCCTATGGTCTTAATGCCGTTCTTCAAGTTGAACTCTATCTCCTTCGCAATAACGTCTAATGGAATTGACCTAAATCTCCACATAGTTGGGCTGCAGAAGTGGCATCTCCTAGGACATCCGCGTGTAATCTCAACTTGTCCATTTCTAGAGGGCGTTGTTATCAGCGGAATGCTATCAAGTGGCATTGGCTCTCCCTTGACATATCTTGGAACCTCCTCGCCATCGAGCAGCTTCTTAACGATTATAGGGAATGTCACTTCGGCTTCTCCATCGAATAACACATCTATTCCATATCTATCTTCATATCCTCTTAGCTGCCAATTACCTGGGCCGCCTACAACTACCTTGAACTTGTACTTTTTCTTCAACGACTTTACAACGTGCATTAGCTTCCTAAATTCAAGTTCAGTGCAGCTCATACCACCGCCAGCTAACGCCTTCAGAGTCCAAGAAACTGGCGCTAAGCCTTTAGGGTCAAGTACATGAACTGCGACTATCTCAGTATCAGTGTCGATGGCTTTTCCAATCATATGCGGGGGCACAATAACCACGTCATGCTTGTTAAAGCCAGCTGCGATCAACGATGCTTCTACCCTACATAGAGCATAAGGTGCGAACCTAGCTCTTAGGTGCTTAGTAGGAGCCCTAGGTGTAAGCAGGTGATACTGCACCAGCTTAGGTACGAGTCTGCAAGGTAGGCATAGCCCAAAGCCAAAGAGATCAGCTCCATGATAGTCAGTGAAGATCGCTTCATCAGCTGTTAAAACGATTTTGGCCACTTCTGCTAGCCCCCCTCATGTGGCTTGCATTCAAATAATGCTATTGAGGACGATATTTTTTTTGTAAGAACAGCTTGGAACTATGTCTAAAAAGGATAAGGCATTTGAAATTGGTGGTGAATGTTTTATAGTTACGCTTTGCTAGTTGAGTTTTAGTGGTATTTTAGCTGGTGATGTGATGTCGTTTGAGGAAGCCGAGCTTATTAGGAGAAGGGCTGAGGCTTTTCTGAGAAATGCCTCTAGACTTCTTGAAGAGGGGGAGTATGACCTCGCTGTCTTCAACTTGGAGCAGTACTGCCAGTTGATGCTCAAGTACAAGCTGCTGATCAAGAAGGGAGGCTATCCCCGCACTCACTCTATTAGGCGGCTGATTAGGGAGCTTGAGCCTTTTAGCTCCGAGATTTCCAAGCTTGTTGATGATGTGCATAATTTGCACTATGTTGCGAGGCTTGAGGAGGCTTACATCGCCTCTAGGTATCTGCCGATAGTCTATGAGGAGAGCGAGGCTAGAGATCTCCTCAGATTTGTGGTGGAGGTGTTTAAACCTCTTGTCGAAGCGGTCTGATATTCGCTACTTGGAGCTTCTTCGTGATTATCGAAGGGTTGCTGGAGAGGTTAAGCGGGTTGTCCGGGAAATTGATCCTAGAGCTGAGGTCTATGTCTTCGGCTCCGTGGTTAAAGGGAGGTTTACCGGTGCTAGCGACATCGATATACTGGTAGTGACAGATATGGTGGATAGAAGATATGATTTCATGGTTAGAGTCTACAAGGCTGTGGATGCCCCGGTGGAGCTTCACGCAACTTCTCCCGAGCAGTTTGAGAGGTGGTATAGGCGCTTCATAGCCTCAGACGAGCTGGTGAGAATCTAGTTTTCTGGTCACCACTTCTTCAGGTGTTGCCGGAGACCGAATTTCCCTGCTTGTTGGCGATGTTTTTAGCGAACAACCTGCTGTAGCGGCCTGGTTGCTGCATTGAGGCATGCGTTCAAGTGGATGGCTTTGCTGCTAGGGCGGCTTAACGTGCTTGAATTTCTGGCTGGCTTGCTCTCCTCCTACGCCCCAGTTCTCCTTTGGAAGCTCGTGGATTAACACTTCTACGGCTTCGGCCGGTATGCCCAGCTGAGTGAAGGTTTTGGTCACCCCTTCTATGATCCTCTTCCTTGCTTCGCTGGAGATGCCCGCCCAGACGTAGATGTGAACTACTGGCATTGTGTCCACCATGCTAACTTCTTCTGCATGGTCTCTATAATGTGTGTCGGGGGTGTTTCGAGGGGGCTTACAGAAGTCTGCTTATTAGCGTTGGTGCCACTACTGTTAATTGAGGAAGGTGCCATGGGCCTTGTGTATGTTCGCGGCGTTGTGAAGTGGGCTGGCCGAGCTAAGGAGGTTGACTTCCTAGTGGATTCTGGTGCCACCTACACAGTGTTGAAGAAGGAGGTTTGGAGCTTCCTCGAGCTTGAGCCTAAGCGCTTGGTGGAGCTGGTTCTCGCCGACGGCTCTGTGGCTAGGCGCCAGCTCTCCGAGGCTGTTATAGAGCTTCCAGGCTATGGCGAGTACCATAGCCCCGTGCTCTTGGGCGAGGAGGAAGATGAGAACTTGCTAGGCACCGTGACACTAGAAATCTTTGGCTTGATGCTGGATCCCCTCAAGCGGGTGCTGAGGCCTCTAAGAGCTTTGCTGAAGTAGGTTTCAGCTCTTCCCATTGAGATATCTTTGGTGCGCTTATCTCTTCCTAGCGCAGCTTGATAGAGCGGTGCAGAAAGCCCATCGCCAAGGTAACTGGATTGAGGGTTTTTTACACACTATTTGAGCTTCACCAGCTTCGCCCTCTTCCTGTAGGTTTGAAGCATATCCCTGGTGGCCACGTGTATTTCGAAGGGATCTCCAAAACCTTCTCTCCACAGCTTAGCTTGAACCTCCCCCGGCGGCTGGCTGGTGACAACGAGGACATCTATATCGCTTGAGAGGAGGTGCTTCTTCTCTGCCACGCTGCCAAAGATGTAGACTTCAGCGTTTCCATCTATTTCCTCAATAGCTTCCACCATCTTCTTCAAGTACTCGTCCAGGTTCTTGAAGATCTTTGCTCTGCGCTTGGCTTCGTCAACCAACAGCTCTTTCGACAATGCTCTTAACCTCCTCTACAGCCCCCTTAAGCCTCTTCAACTCCTCCAAGCTGTAGCTTCTAGCTATGTATCTCGAAGCTATGTAGGCGTCCTCCAGTGCACCCAGCTCTACGCTCAGTCTTGATTGAAGCTCGTTTATCTCCTGATGCTCAGTGATCTTGTATATGTGTTCTAGGAGCTTTCTAACACTATGTGTTCGAGGATAATCTGCACCTAACTTGAGCAGACAAGCTTTAAGGTATAGCTGGAGGGATTGCTCCAAGCTGAAGGCTGCTAAGTCGTAGAACTTTTTGCTAATTTGCATGAGGGCTGTCTCGTAGAAGCGCTTAGACCTCTCTAGAAGGGCTTCGTATTCCTCCCGCCTAGCCACGGCGACCACCCGCTTTAATTTCAACCATGTATTCTGTCTCCGGAGATTTATCTTTCTGGCTTCGTGTATAGTTGATGATTAGTGCTGCTGCAGCTATGGTGGCTGCTAGTGAAACGACGGCTACTCCTTGAACATAGTACGTGGTGTAGGGGTAGAGTAGAATAATTGGCCCGAGTGCGTAGCCTAAGAATCTAAGAAATCCGAAGACCGATGATGCAGCACCCCTAGCTGCTGGAAGGACGTCTAGGCTTTCTGCACCCAGTGGGGTGAAGATGGTGGTGCCTCCAATTCCCAAGAGCACCATTATCAGTGGCATGAGTTGTGCCCACTGCGGAAGCGCTAAGATGGCTGAGGTTGCTATAAGGGCAGCCACTCCTATCAGTGCTGTTTGGAATCTGCCTATCCTGTCTGATAGATACCCGGATGCTGGCCCGGCTAGAAGCCCCGCGAAGCCGGAGATCGAGATGAGGACCCCTATATTCTCTGGGTTCACTTGGTAGGGAGGCTTACCCAGCGCATCGGCTGCATATGTGATTACCCCCACCCTTACTATGAACGCTATGAAGCCTATGATCCCCGCTAAAAACACCACTCGGTTCCTCGCCGCTTGGATGAAGCCCCTCCACGCAGCAGTCATATCTCTGTTAGCTCTTCTCTTTGAAGGCATCTTCAGCGAGATCAATGCTAAGGCTAAGGCTGCTAGACACATGACGATGAAGGCTGAAGTCCAGTTGAAGGCTGCAAAGGCGCCTCCCATAAGGGTTCCGAAGGCCATACCCGCCGTCACAGCCACGCTATAGCCTCCCATAGCCTTGCCCAAGTTCTTCGAAGGGACGACATCTCCCAGTAGTGCCATGGCGGTGGGAGACATGATTCCTGCGCCGCATCCTTGGATCGCCCTCGAGGCGAGGAAAGCCGCTATGTTGGGTGAAAATGCAGCCGTCAAAGATCCAACACCGTAAATCAGCAATCCTAGACTCAATACCCTCCCTCTACCGTAGGCGTCGGAGAGGGATCCTCCAAAGATGTACATCGTACAGAAGGGGAGCATAAAGAGGGTTATGGATAGCGCCATCGAGGAAACATCTACATTGAACCACGCCTCAAGGGTTGGGAACATGGCAATTACGATGTTCCCTCCAAAGGGCCCTAGAAAGGCGCATAAATACGTCAAGACGAGAGCGTTCAGGCTGATGCTCCAATCCATGGAGTCCCCAGAGGTCAGCTTGCCATCCCTCTTTAACAGCCCCTACTCAGATGAGCGCCTCATCATGTTTAAGGCGTTTCAAACAAATATTGCTTCAGTGTTAGGTAGAAATATTCCATAAAATCTACCTAACCCCTCTTAGACTTGAGATCTTCTTCTTGCTTTAAGCCGATATTATGTCATTCACCATAAAGGTGCTGTGAATTTTGAGCACTGTTTGTATGATTTCTATCAGCTTTGATGATAGTGCTCTTAAAACTTTTCAATTTTCTCTCCTCCGCTTTCCGATAAGTTTTTGAGGGGTTTCTGCAACCATATCCGTGTATATTTACTGGGTGGCCTATTGGTGTTAGCCATGGTGAGTATGGTTGAGAGCTCTGGCAAAGAGGTTATAGTGGTTGTGCTTACCAAAGGCAGTGGTGGCAAGAGATCTAACCCGGCGGACGTTGAAAGAGAGCTTAGAGAGAAGCTGGGGCAAGTGTTCAATGGGTGGACCATCGAGAAGATATATG